>NZ_JBRILQ010000070.1:0-15806 GCF_052977045.1 Shewanella sp. 125m-7 | reverse complement strand
GTAGCTGAGATCGTTGCTTAATTAGCAATCGTCTTAACTCGATACTGAAAAAGGCAGCTTAGGCTGCCTTTTTTATTTTTATTGTGTTTAGGTTTAATTTGTTAGTGAAGCTGGGCTATGTATTCTTGCCAAATAAGTGGAATAAGAATACAATCTATGACCGATTTTTGACTCGTTGATTATACTTAACCTAAGTGTGTCGAGTAGTCGCCAGTTCGGATAGCTAGTCTGACTGAATTTTTCACTGAGCAAAATGCTATTTCATAGTGTCACTTGACTCAGAACGTAGTGAGTAACGGAATTAACCGATGACAACAAATACTGAAAGCCAGGGTAACTCTCTGGATATCGTAAAGTGGAGCCTAGTCGTAATCTTGTTGGCTGCTGCAATTATTGGCAATCAATATTTTAATGAAGCAAGTGTCGTAGTGCGCGCCCTAGGCGTAGTCGTGACTTTTGCTATCGCTGGTTTCATCGCGTTGCAAACAGAGAAAGGCAAGCAAGCTTTAACTTTTGCTCGTGAATCACAGATTGAAGTTCGTAAAGTGGTTTGGCCTACGCGTCAAGAAGCACTCAATACAACTTTCATTGTATTAGCTGCAACAGCCGTTTTAGGTTTAATCCTTTGGGGCCTAGATGCAGTATTGCTTAGAATTGTTAATTTTATTACAGGCGTATAGGCATTAAGTATGACTGAAGCTACTGAAGCTAAAAAAAGATGGTATGTAATTCAAGCGTTTTCCGGCTATGAAGGTCGTGTGTGCAAAACCTTGCTTGAACATATCAGAATGCACGAAATGGAAAGTTACTTCGGTGAGATTTTAGTCCCTACTGAAGAAGTGATCGAAATGCGTGCTGGCCAACGTCGTAAGAGTGAACGTAAATTCTTCCCTGGCTATGTATTAGTTCAGATGGAAATGAATGATGAAAGCTGGCACTTGGTTAAAAGTATCCCACGTGTAATGGGCTTCATCGGTGGTACGTCTGATCGTCCTGCCCCAATTTCTGATAAAGAAGCTGATGCAATTCTTCAGCGTCTGCAAGAAACTACTGAGTCTCCAACGCATCGCGTTATATTCGAGCCAGGTGAAGTTGTTCGTGTTACTGACGGACCTTTTGCTGACTTTAACGGTACTGTTGAAGAAGTGGATTATGAGAAGAACCGCGTTAAGGTTTCTGTAATGATCTTCGGTCGTTCAACACCAGTAGAACTTGATTTTGGTCAGATTGAAAAAAGCTGATTAAATAAAGCGCAAATACTGTTTGGAAATGGGAGCGAATTTATATATAATTCGCTCCCATATTTTTCGGGGAGCTTTTCAACATAGTGTTGATAGCGTTTGTACCCAAACTTGAGGAAATGTCTCATGGCAAAGAAAGTTGATGGTTACATCAAACTGCAAGTCGCAGCCGGTGCTGCAAACCCGTCGCCACCAGTAGGCCCAGCATTGGGTCAGAAAGGTGTTAACATCATGGAATTCTGTAAAGCATTCAACGCTCGTACTGAAAAGTTCGAGAAAGGCATGCCAATTCCTGTAGTTATCACTGTTTACTCTGATCGCTCTTTCACTTTCGAAACTAAGACTCCACCTGCGTCTTTCCTACTGCTTAAAGCAGCAGGTCTGAAATCAGGTTCTGGCCGTCCTAACACGGATAAAGTGGGAACTATCAAGCGTAGCGCTGTCCAGGAAATTGCTGAGACTAAAGCCGCTGATATGACTGGTGCTGATATTGAAGCGATGACTCGCTCAATTGAAGGTACTGCGCGTTCAATGGGTTTGGTAGTAGAGGACTAATATAATGGCAAAGCTAACTAAACGCGCTCGTCTAATTCGCGAGAAAGTTGAAGCGACTAAAAGCTACGACATCAATGAAGCTGTTGCACTTCTTAAAGAACTAGCTACTGCTAAGTTCCTTGAAAGTGTTGACGTTGCGGTTAACCTTGGTGTTGATCCACGTAAATCTGACCAAAACGTTCGTGGCGCTACTGTGCTACCACACGGTACTGGTCGTGACGTACGTGTTGCAGTGTTCACTCAAGGCGCTAACGCTGAAGCTGCTAAAGCAGCGGGTGCTGAGCTTGTTGGTATGGACGAGCTTGCTGCACAAATTAAAGCTGGCGAAATGAACTTCGACGTAGTTATCGCATCTCCAGATGCAATGCGCGTTGTTGGTATGTTAGGTCAAATCTTAGGCCCTCGTGGTCTTATGCCTAACCCAAAAACTGGTACTGTAACGCCAAACGTTGCTGAAGCAGTTAAGAACGCTAAAGCGGGTCAAGTACGCTACCGTAACGATAAGAACGGTATCATCCACACTACTATCGGTAAAGTGGACTTCGAACCAGCTCAACTTAAAGAAAACTTAGAAGCACTACTTGGCGCACTTAAAAAAGCCAAGCCAGCTGCAGCTAAAGGCGTTTTCATTAAGAAAGTAAGCATCTCTACCACTATGGGTGCAGGTGTTGCGGTTGACCAGGGTACTCTGGAAGACGCAAAGTAAATTTACAAAGCTCGCGCATTAGTCTATAATGCGCGCACTTTGTAGGGTTGGGGCTGTGATTTATCCTTTTAGGTTAATAAACAGCCTCCGTCCAAGACCGTAGGTGTTTGTTCAAGTAACTAACTTAATTTCCTGCGTAGACGGTGTCGGACCCCAGATAGATTTTTGTCTGCTGGAATTTTTCGCGCCGTAAGTCGCTAAGTATCTATGATATTTAGCATGGTAATTGCTAGGGAGTTTTCCCTAGATAGAATCCAGGAGTATACCAATGGCGTTAGGACTCGAAGACAAAAAAGCGATTGTTGCTGAAGTCAACGAAGCTGCCAAAGGTGCTTTATCTGCAGTTGTAGCCGATTCACGTGGCGTAACTGTAGCTAATATGACCGGACTTCGTAAAGCAGCTCGTGAAGCTGGAGTGTACATACGTGTAGTACGTAACACTCTTGTTAAGCGTGCTGTTGCTGGTACTGATTTTGAGTGCCTAAGCGATACGTTTACTGGTCCTACTTTGATTGCATTCTCTACTGAGCACCCAGGTGCAGCTGCGCGTCTTCTTAAAGACTTCGCTAAAGAGCAAGAGAAATTTGAAATCAAAGCAGCAGCCTTTGAAGGGGAATTAATCCCTGCAGAAAATATTGATCGTTTAGCTAAACTACCAACTTACGAAGAAGCACTAGCTCAGTTCATGATGACTCTAAAAGAAGCATCTGCTGGCAAGTTCGTTCGTACATTGGCCGCTTTACGCGATCAGAAAGAAGCTGCTTAATTTTATAAGCCGCTTTAATTTAAAATTGAATTCAGTACAATTAGGAAACTTTTGTTATGTCTATCACTAAAGACCAAATCTTAGAAGCCCTTGCAGCAATGTCTGTAATGGAAGTTGTTGAACTAATCGAAGCTATGGAAGAGAAGTTCGGCGTATCTGCAGCTGCTGCTGTTGTTTCAGGTGGTGGCGATGCTGCTGCTGCTGAAGAGCAAACAGAATTCGACGTAATTCTTACTTCATTCGGCGCAAACAAAGTAGCTGTAATTAAAGCTCTTCGTGGCGCTACAGGTCTAGGCCTGAAAGAAGCTAAAGCTATGGCTGAAGCTGCTCCAGTAGCAGTTAAAGAAGCTATCTCTAAAGAAGAAGCTGATGCTCTTAAAACTGATCTAGAAGCGGCTGGTGCTGCAGTAGAGATCAAGTAAGTTATATTTTAACTTACAACCTCCCGAGTAATCGGGTGGAGGCTGGCGGTTTTTTAACCGTCGGCCTTTTTTGCGCTGTATGCGCAGGCGATTTTTTATTCACCGTTTATCGCCAGATTTCGCAGTTCCTAGCAGAGATTACTGGTTAGGTTCTTGCTTTCAACGGTGATGGGCAAACGCGCTGTTTCGACAATATCAGTTGATTCAGTCTTGGTCACATCTCGCAATCAGAGGAAACCCATGGTTTACTCCTATTCTGAAAAGAAGCGTATTCGCAAAGACTTTGGTAAACGTCCACGTGTTTTGGATATTCCTTACCTTTTGTCAATCCAGTTGGACTCTTTTAAGAAGTTCACCGATCAAGATCCTACAGGTGAGCGTGGCTTTGAAGCTGCCTTCCGTAGCGTTTTTCCCATCAAGAGCTTTTCTGGTAATTCTGAGCTGCAATATGTCAGTTACAAACTAGGTGAGCCTGTTTTTGATGTGAAAGAGTGTCAAATCCGCGGTGTTACATACTCAGCTCCTCTACGCGTTAAATTGCGTATGGTTCTGTATGACCGTGAAGCGGCACCTGGCACAGTAAAAGACATTAAAGAACAAGAAGTCTATATGGGGGATATCCCTCTTATGACTGACAACGGTACCTTTGTTATCAATGGTACTGAGCGTGTAATCGTGTCTCAGCTACACCGTAGCCCAGGCGTATTCTTTGATCATGACCGTGGTAAAACCCACTCTTCAGGTAAGGTGCTGTATAACGCACGTATTATTCCTTACCGTGGTTCTTGGTTAGACTTTGAATTCGATCCGAAAGATGCTTTGTTTGTTCGTATTGATCGCCGTCGTAAGCTAGCGGCAACGATCATTCTGCGCGCTCTAGATTATTCAACTCAAGATATTCTTGATCTGTTCTTCGATCGCGTAAACTTTAAGATCAAAAAAGATTCACTCGTAATGGATCTTGTTGCTGACCGTCTACGTGGCGAAACAGCAAGCTATGATATTAAAGATATTGACGGAACCGTTTTAGTTGAGAAAGGTCGTCGCATCACTGCGCGTCATATTCGTCAGCTAGAAACGTCAAACACGACTGAGCTTGAAGTACCAGTTGAGTACATCTCTGGTAAGATTTCTGGTAAAGATTATATCGATCCAGATACAGGTGAAGTATTGGTTTCTGCTAACGCAGAAATTAGCCTTGAAGATCTAGCTAAGCTATCTATGGCTGGTATCAAAGAGATCAGCACGCTGTTTATCAATGAACTTGATAACGGTGCATATATCTCTGACACTCTACGTATCGATTCAACGACTAACCGCCTAGAAGCGCTAGTTGAAATCTATCGTATGATGCGTCCAGGCGAGCCACCAACCAAAGATGCAGCAGAAGCACTATTTAACAATCTTTTCTTCAGCGAAGAACGTTATGATCTATCTAAAGTAGGTCGTATGAAGTTCAACCGTCGTCTAAGCATTGGTGACGATGAAGGTACTGGTATTCTTTCTAAAGAAGATATCGTTGCCGTGATGAAGAATATTATTGCTATCCGCAACGGTTTTGACGAAGTGGATGATATCGATCACTTGGGTAACCGACGTATCCGTAGTGTTGGTGAAATGGCTGAAAACCAGTTCCGTGTAGGTCTTGTTCGTGTTGAACGTGCCGTACGTGAGCGTTTAAGCCTTGGCGATCTAAATGAGCTTATGCCTCAGGATTTGATCAACGCTAAGCCAATCTCTGCAGCAGTTAAAGAATTCTTTGGCTCTTCACAGCTTTCACAGTTCATGGACCAAAACAACCCATTGTCAGAAGTGACGCATAAGCGTCGTATTTCTGCTCTAGGTCCTGGTGGTTTGACACGTGAACGTGCTGGTTTCGAAGTTCGAGACGTACACCCGACTCACTACGGTCGCCTATGTCCAATCGAAACGCCAGAAGGTCCAAACATTGGTTTGATCAACTCGTTGGCAACCTTTGCTCGTACTAACAACTATGGTTTCCTTGAAACACCTTACCGCAAGGTTATCGATGGTGTGGTTACTGATGAGGTAGATTACCTATCAGCAATCGAAGAAGGCCGTTACGTTATTGCACAGGCTATCGTTCAGTTAGATGAGAACGGTCGCATGATGGACGAGTTGATTGCTTGTCGTCATAAGGGTGATTCAACCTTTATGGGCGTAGCTGACATCCAGTATATGGACGTTTCACCACAACAGATTATTTCTGTTGCGGCATCGCTAATTCCGTTCCTAGAACACGATGATGCTAACCGTGCATTGATGGGTGCGAACATGCAACGTCAGGCCGTTCCAACACTACGTGCTGATAAGCCGTTAGTTGGTACTGGTATTGAACGTACACTTGCTGTTGACTCTGGCGTGGTTGTTGCTGCTAAACGTGGTGGTTATGTTGACTACGTTGATGCGAGCCGTATCGTTGTTAAAGTTAACGAAGCTGAGTTAACTCCAGGCGAAGCGGGTATCGATATTTACAACTTGACCAAATACACGCGTTCTAACCAGAACACATGTATTAACCAGCGTCCTTGTTGTTCAGTCGGTGATCCAATTGTTCGTGGCGACGTACTTGCTGATGGTCCATCTACCGATTTAGGTGATTTGGCTCTTGGTCAGAACATGCGTATCGCGTTCATGCCTTGGAACGGTTACAACTTCGAAGATTCGATCTTGATTTCTGAGCGTGTTGCGATGGAAGATCGTTTCACGACTATCCACATTCAAGAGCTTTCGTGTATTGCTCGTGATACTAAGTTGGGTAGTGAAGAGATCACTGCTGATATTCCAAACGTTGGTGAATCTGCGCTTTCTAAGCTAGATGAGTCAGGTATCGTTTATATCGGTGCAGAAGTTAAGGGTGGCGACATCCTAGTTGGTAAAGTAACACCTAAAGGTGAAACTCAGCTGACTCCTGAAGAGAAGCTTCTCCGAGCAATCTTTGGTGAAAAAGCCTCTGACGTTAAAGACAGTTCACTACGCGTACCTAACTCTGTTAAAGGTACTATCATCGACGTACAAGTATTTACTCGTGACGGCGTTGAGAAAGACAAGCGTGCTGTAGAAATCGAAGAGATGCATATCGCTCAGGCGAAGAAGGATTTGACTGAAGAGTTCAAAATTCTTGAAGATGGTGTTATCGGTCGTGCTCGCAACCTATTAATTGGTGCTGGTTTCGACGAAGCGCAACTTGCTGCAATCCCACGTTCACAATTGTTGGTTCAAACCATCGAAGATGAAGGTAAGCAAACTGAGCTAGAGCAACTAGCTGAGCAAGCGGATGAGCTAAAAGCCGATTTCGATAAGAAGTTTGAAGTTAAGCGTCGTAAGATCACCCAAGGTGATGACTTAGCACCTGGTGTACTAAAAATTGTTAAGGTTTACTTAGCCGTTAAACGTACCATCCAGCCTGGTGATAAGATGGCGGGTCGTCACGGTAACAAGGGTGTAATCTCTAAGATTTGTCCTGTTGAAGACATGCCTTACGATGAAAGTGGTAACCCAATCGACATCGTATTGAACCCACTTGGTGTACCTTCACGTATGAACATCGGTCAGGTACTTGAAGTTCATATGGGCGCAGCAGCAAAAGGCATCGGTAATCGTATTACTGAAATGCTTGAAGAGCAGCGCGAACTGGCAGAACTTCGCGGATACATCAAGCAGGTTTATGAACTAGGTGACGAAGTAATTCAAAAAGTCGACATCGATTCATTTACAGATGATGAAATCTTGCGTCTTGCTAAAAACCTTAAAGGCGGTGTGCCGATTGCTACACCTGCGTTTGATGGCGCCAAAGAGAAAGAGATCAAGCAGATGCTTGAACTTGCAGGCCTACCACAATCTGGTCAGTTAACACTGATTGATGGTCGTACTGGTAACGAATTTGAGCGTAAAGTAACCGTTGGTTACATGTATATGCTTAAGCTTAACCACTTGGTTGACGATAAGATGCACGCCCGTTCTACCGGTTCGTACAGTCTTGTTACTCAGCAGCCATTGGGTGGTAAAGCACAGTTCGGTGGTCAGCGTTTCGGTGAGATGGAAGTATGGGCACTTGAAGCTTACGGTGCAGCATATACCCTTCAGGAAATGCTAACTGTTAAGTCAGATGATGTTAACGGTCGTACTCAGATGTATAAGAACATCGTCGACGGTAACCATCAGATGCAACCAGGTATGCCTGAATCTTTCAACGTATTGTTGAAAGAGATCCGTTCACTTGGTATCAACATCGAGTTAGATACTAAGTAAAACAGGTTACCGCCTCTATTTGGCAAAATCGGTGCTCTGCAGTTGCGGAGCACCTGATTTAACTCCTTCAGGAGAGAAACGTGAAAGATTTATTAAAGTTTCTGAAACAGCAAAGCAAGACTGAAGAATTTGAAGGTATTAAGATTGGCCTAGCGTCGCCAGACTTGATCCGTTCTTGGTCTTTTGGTGAAGTTAAGAAGCCAGAAACCATTAACTACCGTACATTTAAGCCTGAACGTGAAGGTTTATTCTGTGCGCGTATTTTTGGTCCAGTAAAAGATTATGAATGTTTATGCGGTAAGTATAAGCGTCTTAAGCACCGTGGTGTGATCTGTGAAAAGTGTGGCGTTGAAGTTACACAGACTAAAGTACGTCGTGAGCGTATGGGTCACATTGATCTTGCTAGCCCAGTTGCACACATTTGGTTCTTGAAGTCACTTCCGTCACGTATCGGTTTGATGCTAGACATGACTCTTCGTGATATCGAACGTGTACTTTACTTCGAATCTTTCGTAGTAATCGAGCCTGGCATGACCAGTCTTGAACGCGGCCAAATGCTAACAGAAGAAAACTATCTGGATGCATTGGAAGAGTACGGTGATGAATTCGACGCCAAGATGGGTGCTGAAGCAGTTCTAGAATTGCTACGTGCTATTGAGCTAGAGAAAGAAATTGAGATGATGCGCGAAGAGCTGCCATCTATCAATTCTGAAACTCGTCGTAAGAAGGTCACTAAGCGTCTTAAGCTTATTGAGGCATTCTTCACTTCAGGCAACAAGCCTGAGTGGATGATCCTTAAAGTGCTACCGGTTCTGCCACCAGATCTACGTCCTCTAGTTCCACTAGATGGCGGACGTTTTGCTACGTCTGATTTGAACGACCTTTACCGTCGTGTAATCAACCGTAACAACCGTCTAAAGCGTCTGTTAGACCTAGCTGCTCCAGATATCATCGTACGTAACGAAAAGCGTATGTTGCAAGAGTCTGTTGATGCGCTATTAGATAACGGTCGTCGTGGTCGTGCTATTACGGGTTCTAACAAGCGTCCGCTTAAATCTTTGGCTGATATGATCAAAGGTAAGCAAGGTCGTTTCCGTCAGAACTTGCTAGGTAAGCGTGTTGACTATTCTGGTCGTTCGGTAATTACCGTAGGTCCAACTTTACGTCTACACCAGTGTGGTCTTCCTAAGAAGATGGCACTTGAGCTATTTAAGCCATTCATCTATGGCAAGCTAGAAGGTCGTGGTTTAGCGACTACTATTAAAGCTGCTAAGAAGATGGTTGAGCGCGAAGTTCCAGAAGTATGGGACGTGCTAGATGACGTGATCCGCGAACACCCAGTGATGCTTAACCGTGCACCAACACTGCACAGACTAGGTATCCAGGCATTTGAGCCAGTACTAATCGAAGGTAAAGCGATTCAGCTTCACCCATTGGTTTGTGCGGCATACAACGCCGATTTCGACGGTGACCAAATGGCTGTTCACGTGCCACTAACGCTTGAAGCGCAGTTAGAAGCACGTTCACTAATGATGTCAACCAACAACATCTTGTCACCTGCAAACGGTGAGCCGGTGATTACACCATCTCAAGACGTTGTATTGGGTCTTTACTACACTAGCCGTGAGCGAATTAACGGCAAGGGTGAAGGCATGGCATTCGCTGATGTGGCTGAAGTTGAAAAAGCTTACCGCACCGGTGTTGCAGAGCTACACGCTCGCGTTAAGGTACGTATTACCGAAACTGCAACCAATGAAGCTGGCGAGAAAGTGAAGACACGTCGTATCGTAGATACTACGGTTGGTCGTGCATTGCTTTCAACGATTCTGCCGAAAGGTCTTTCTTATGATTTGGTTAACCAAAACATGGGTAAGAAGCAGATTTCTAAGCTATTGAACACTTGTTACCGTCAACTAGGTCTTAAAGATACCGTTATCTTTGCTGACCAATTGATGTATACCGGTTTCCATTATGCAACTGTGTCAGGTGCCTCTGTAGGTATCGACGATATGGTTATCCCTGATGAGAAATACACCTTAGTTGCTGATGCTGAAGCGGAAGTTCTTGAAATTCAAGAGCAGTTCCAATCTGGTCTAGTAACTGCTGGTGAGCGTTACAACAAAGTAATTGATATCTGGGCAAGCGCGAACGAGAAAGTCTCTAAAGCGATGATGGCTAACCTGTCTACTGAGACAGTGATTAACCGTGATGGCGTTGAGGAACAGCAAGAGTCATTTAACAGCATCTATATGATGGCTGACTCGGGCGCTCGTGGTAGTGCTGCACAGATCCGTCAGTTAGCGGGTATGCGTGGTCTGATGGCGAAACCAGATGGTTCAATCATCGAGACACCAATTACCGCTAACTTCCGTGAAGGTCTAAACGTATCTCAGTACTTTATTTCTACTCACGGTGCGCGTAAAGGTCTTGCGGATACGGCATTGAAGACAGCTAACTCTGGTTACCTGACTCGTCGTTTAGTCGATGTTGCTCAAGATTTAGTTGTAATCGAAGATGACTGTGGAACGTTCGAAGGTCTGACTATGAAGCCGCTGATTGAAGGTGGTGATGTAGTTGAGCCGTTACGTGAACGTGTTCTTGGTCGTGTTGTTGCACAAGATGTGTTGAAGCCAGGTACTGAAGAAGTACTTGTGCCACGTAACACGCTTCTTGACGAAGCATGGTGTGACATCATTGAACATAACTCTATCGACGAAATGATTGTTCGCTCAGTCATTAGCTGTGATACGGACTTCGGTGTTTGTAAGTTCTGTTATGGTCGTGATTTGGCTCGTGGTCATATCATCAACCAAGGTGAAGCTATTGGTGTTGTTGCTGCTCAGTCAATTGGTGAGCCAGGAACGCAGCTTACGATGCGTACTTTCCACATCGGTGGTGCGGCGTCTCGAGCTTCTGCAGAGAACAACGTACAAGTTAAGAACTCAGGTACGCTTAAGTTACACAACGCTAAGTTTGTAACTAACAGCAATGGCAAATTGGTAATTGTTTCTCGTTCTTCTGAACTTGCAATTATTGATGAGCTTGGCCGTGAGAAAGAACGTTATAAGGTTCCTTACGGTACCGTTCTTGAGAAATTGGAAGATGATGGTGTTGCTGCTGGCGAAATTATCGCTAAGTGGGATCCGCATACTCACCCAATTATCACTGAAGTGGCAGGTAGTATTAAGTTCGTCGATATGATTGAAGGTGTCACTATGACACGTCAAACAGATGAACTTACCGGTCTGTCTTCAATCGTAGTGCTAGAAGTAGGTCAACGTCCAACAGCTGGTAAAGAGATGCGTCCTATGATCCGTCTTTCTGCTGCTGATGGTAGCGATTTGATGATCCCTGGTACTGAAGTACCAGCGCAATACTTCTTGCCTGGACAAGCGATTGTTAACCTTGACGATAACGCGCCAATTAACGTTGGTGATGCATTAGCACGTATTCCTCAAGAATCTTCAAAGACTCGCGATATTACCGGTGGTCTACCACGCGTTGCTGACTTGTTCGAAGCGCGTAAGCCAAAAGAGCCTGCTATTCTTGCTGAAGTATCGGGAACAATCTCGTTCGGTAAAGAAACCAAAGGTAAGCGTCGTCTAGTGATCACCCCTGCTGATGGCGGTGAGCACTATGAAGAGATGATTCCTAAGTGGCGTAACCTAAACGTGTTCGAAGGTGAAAAAGTCGAACGTGGTGAAGTTATTGCCGATGGTGCAGAAGCGGCACACGACATTCTACGTTTACGTGGTATCCACAATGTGGCTAACTACATCGTAAATGAAGTGCAGGACGTTTACCGTCTTCAGGGCGTTAAGATCAACGACAAGCACATTGAGGTGATTATTCGCCAGATGTTGCGTAAGTGTTTGATCGTAGACGCTGGTGACAGTAATTTCCTACCGGGTGAGCAAGCTGAAGTATCTCGCGTTAAGATCGCTAACCGCGAACTTGAAGCGCAAGGTAAGCAGCCTGCTACATTCGAACGTGAGCTTCTTGGTATTACTAAGGCGTCACTAGCAACAGAATCGTTCATCTCTGCAGCATCGTTCCAGGAGACCACTCGTGTTCTTACTGAAGCGGCTGTTGGTGGTAAGAGCGATAAGTTACGTGGTCTGAAAGAGAACGTAATTGTTGGTCGTCTAATCCCTGCTGGTACGGGTTACTCATACCACCAGAAGCGTGCTGAAGCTGCTGCTAAACCTGCGGCTTCTGAAGCGCCAGCGATTAGTGCGAGCGAAGCTGAGCAGAACCTTGCGGATCTTCTAAATCTAGCTGGAAGCAACGATTAATCGATGCTAAAAAGTAAATAGATTGTAAAAAAGGCGCTTTTAGCGCCTTTTTTTTACTTTAAATCGGTTAAAAGTTGTCTATTTCTTGACAGATAGCCCATACACTTCTAAAATTTCGCGTCCCACACCTGTGGGATATAGATTTTTCACACCTTACTGTTGATTTAGTCAACTGATTCGGAGCTATACATGGCAACTGTAAACCAGTTGGTACGTAAGCCACGTTCGCCAAAAGTCGATAAGACTAATGTGCCTGCGTTGGAAGCGTGTCCACAAAAACGTGGTGTTTGTACTCGCGTATATACAACTACACCAAAAAAACCTAACTCTGCACTACGTAAAGTAGCTCGTGTGCGTCTAACTAACGGTTTCGAAGTAACTTCGTACATCGGCGGTGAAGGCCACAACCTGCAGGAACACAGCGTAATTCTAATCCGTGGCGGTCGTGTAAAAGACTTACCGGGTGTGCGTTACCACACTGTACGCGGCGCATTAGATTGTGCTGGTGTAAGTGAACGTCGTCAAGGTCGTTCTAAGTACGGTGCTAAGCGTCCTAAGTCTTAACGTTTTCCGTTAAGTAAGGCCAAGCTAGTTTTTATTGAGATTCCAGTTTTGGGGTCCCTGAAGCATACGGAGAAATTGTTATGCCAAGACGTCGCGTTGTAGGACAACGTAAAATCCTACCAGATCCAAAGTTCAAAAGTGAGTTGCTGGCTAAGTTCATCAACGTCATCATGCAGGACGGCAAAAAGTCGACTGCAGAAAAAATTATCTACAAGGCACTAGATACTGCGTCTGAAAAGAAAGGCGAAGATCATTTAGTAATCCTTGAAGCAGCCCTGGACAACGTACGTCCATCAGTCGAGGTTAAATCTCGTCGTGTTGGTGGTTCTACTTACCAGGTACCATGTGAAGTTCGTCCAGTGCGTCGTAACGCACTAGCGATGCGCTGGTTGGTTGAAGCTGCACGTAAGCGTGGTGAAAAATCTATGGCTTTACGTCTAGCTGGTGAAATGCTAGACGCATCTGAAAACAAAGGTACTGCTGTTAAGAAGCGCGAAGACGTGCATCGTATGGCAGAAGCAAACAAAGCGTTTGCTCATTACCGCTGGTAATATCTTGGCGTGGGTTATACCCCACGCCTTACTTGCATTGCTAACACTCAGATTAAGCTAAAGAGGGTATAAATCGTGGCTCGTACAACTCCAATTGAGCGCTACCGTAATATCGGTATTTGTGCTCATGTTGATGCTGGTAAAACCACTACAACTGAACGTGTTCTTTTCTACACTGGCTTATCTCATAAGATCGGTGAAGTTCATGATGGCGCTGCCACTATGGATTGGATGGAACAAGAACAGGAACGTGGGATTACCATCACCTCAGCCGCAACGACTACTTTCTGGCGCGGAATGGATGCGCAGTTCACTGAGCACCGCATTAACATCATCGACACTCCGGGTCACGTTGACTTCACTATTGAAGTAGAACGTTCTTTGAGAGTACTAGATGGTGCAGTCGTTGTTTTTTGTGGCTCATCAGGGGTAGAACCTCAATCTGAGACTGTTTGGCGACAAGCTGATAAGTATCATGTGCCGCGCTTAGTGTTCGTCAATAAGATGGACCGCGCAGGTGCAAACTTTGATAGCGTAATCGACCAGATCCGTAACCGCCTTGGCGCGACTTGTGTACCTATTCAGATGAATATTGGTGCAGAAGAGGATTTTAGTGGTGTTGTCGATTTGATCAAAATGAAAGCCATTAACTGGTCTGAAGAAGATCAGGGTATGACATTCACTTATGACGCTATTCCTGAACATTTAGCTGAGAAAGCGGCAGAAATGCGCGAATACTTAGTTGAAAGTGCAGCTGAAGCGACAGATGAACTGATGGAAAAGTACCTAGAAGATGGGGAACTTTCAGAAGAAGAGATCAAAAAGGCACTACGTTTACGTACCATAAACAATGAAATCGTATTGGCAACTTGTGGTTCTGCATTTAAGAACAAAGGTGTTCAAGCGGTTTTAGATGCTGTGGTAGATTTTCTACCATCACCTGTCGAAGTCCCTGCAATTAAGGGTATCGATGACAATGAAGAAGAGACATCTCGTCAAGCTGACGATAATGCTCCATTCTCAGCGTTAGCGTTTAAGATTGCCACAGACCCATTCGTAGGCACTTTAACCTTTATGCGTGTTTATTCAGGCGTATTGGAAACGGGTGCAGGCGTATATAACTCTGTTAAGCAAAAGCGTGAACGTATTGGTCGTATGGTGCAAATGCACGCTAATGACCGTCAAGAGATTAAAGAAGTACGCGCTGGCGACATCGCTGCTGCTATCGGTCTTAAAGACGTGACAACTGGCGATACATTGTGCGATATCGATCATAAAGTAATTTTAGAGCGCATGGATTTTCCAGAGCCTGTAATTACTATCGCCGTTGAACCAAGAACCAAGGTTGACCAGGACAAGATGGGGATAGCATTGCAAAAACTTGCAATGGAAGATCCGTCATTCCGTGTTGAAACTGATGAAGAATCGGGACAAACACTGATCTCTGGTATGGGTGAGCTACACTTAGACATCATCGTCGACCGCATGCGTCGTGAGTTTGGTGTCGAGTGTAATGTAGGTAAACCACAAGTTGCATATCGCGAGACTATCCGCAAAACGGTGGAAGTCGAGGGTAAATTCATACGCCAATCTGGTGGTCGAGGTCAATTCGGTCACGTTTGGTTAAAGCTAGAACCTCAAGAAGAAGGTTTTGGTTATGAATTTGTCAACGGAATTGTTGGTGGTGTGATTCCAAAGGAATACATTCCAGCAGTTGATAAGGGAATTCAAGAGCAGATGAAGAGCGGTGTAATAGCTGGTTATCCTGTTCTCGACGTAAAAGTCACCTTGTACGATGGCTCATATCATGATGTGGACTCGAACGAGATGGCCTTTAAAGTCGCCGGTTCAATGGGCTTTAAAAAGGGTGCGCTTGAAGCAGATCCTGCCTTACTTGAACCTTGCATGAAAGTTGAAGTCACAACACCTGAAGATTATATGGGTGATGTAGTTGGAGACTTGAACCGTCGTCGTGGCCTTATTGAAGGCATGGATGATGGCATCGCAGGTGTAAAACTTGTGCATGCAACCGTTCCGTTATCTGAAATGTTCGGTTATGCAACCGACTTGCGCTCTGCCAGTCAGGGACGTGCTTCATACTCTATGGAGTTCTTGAAGTACTCTGATGCACCGCAAAATGTTACTAAAGCAATAATAGAAGCCAGAGGCTAAACTCTCTCCCTCTATTGTTGATATACTTAATTGCTATTGCTCGGTTTTAAGCCGAGCATTTTCTGAAAAGAAAGGAATATATCGTGGCTAAAGAAAAATTTGAACGCGTAAAACCGCACGTAAACGTTGGTACTATCGGACACGTCGACCATGGTAAGACTACTCTTACTGCTGCTATCTCTGCTGTATTGGCAAAGACATATGGCGGTGTTGTACGTGATTTCGCACAGATCGATAACGCTCCAGAAGAGCGTGAGCGCGG
>NZ_JBRILQ010000069.1:0-16356 GCF_052977045.1 Shewanella sp. 125m-7 | reverse complement strand
AACTTCAAAATTAAATAAAACAAAGTTTTATATGCTCATGCGGCATTTGCTCAGTTGTGCTCGTAGAAAATGTTGATACCTCTTTTTTTGCCAAGGTATAGGTCTGCTTGTATAGAGGTTCGCTTCGAACCCACCCTTGTTTAAGTCAGAAGCTAGCTCCAATCTTCCTTCATGTAATATCCTGTTTAAACTTCAAAATTAAATAAAACAAAGTTTTATATGCTCATGCGGCATTTGCTCAGTTGTGCTCGTAGAAAATGTTGATCCCTCTTTTTTTTGCCAAGGTATAGGTCTGCTTGTGTAAAAGCGGGATTCGCCTCCACTCTTGTTAGACACAAAAACTCGCCCCAATCTGCCTCATTGCAGATTCTTAAATAAATCTCTGAATCTCATCGAAACAAGCTTAAAATTTTTATGCAGTATTAGCGCTGTCGTAATCGTACCAAGAGCCTGTTGGTCAATATATGGCTTAGTCTCATTAAGTAGTGATGTTTGGGGGAGAGGAGCGTGATCGAACGCTAGTTTCTTTAATAATGTCTAAACTACGCAGCTTCGCTCTGCTTAAAACTTGACGCTGCTCATATATAAACGCGGTTTTTCGTACCATACTTATCGAGGTTAAAATACAGGCGGCTCACTTTGAGTGGCTGACTTAGGAGAACGATAAATGCGTATTCAACAACTCAGCGAACTTTTAGATTATGTCGCGACGTGTCGCATAGAAATGGCGCAGCTTTATAACCGCTTACATACTCAAGCAGACTCTTCTCGAGTTAAATTGATGCTGGAGTATTTTCAACAGCGTGAACGTCATACCGCTGAGAAGTTAGAAAACTATATTGATGAGGCCCCTAAAAAAATTCTTAATACTTGGTATAAAGATATCGTTTTTGAAGACTTCATCGCTAACTGTCACCAATTAACCTTGCCAGCGAATATGAGTGAAGATGATGTATTAGAGCTACACCTTGATCTCGATAATCGCTTGATCGCGCTGTTGGAGAAAACAGCTAACTCTTCGGCTACGGCTGAAACTAAAGGCGCATTAGAAGATCTGGTGAGAGTTGAAAGAATTCAGCAGCAACGGCTAGTTCATAGCAGTATTCGAATGGATGATATCTAAACGCCCAGTCTCTTGGGTAACCTAAGGCACCTTTCGGTGCCTTTTTTGATCATAAGCAGATAAAAATCCTTGGCTATAATTGAGATAGATCACGTATAGAACAGTTATTGAACGTAGTGGTTCACTTCTATTTAATCCAAGGCCATTAAGCTACTACATTAAATCTAAGCCTTTTTATTAGGAACTTAAATATGAGTAAGCGAAAGTTACTGTCAACGCCATTATTCCTAACAGCGCAAATTCGAGCTGCAGAAATTGATGCGGTTAATCACGGTGATGTGAGCTTATATCAACTAGTAGAAAGGGCGGCCAGTGCTGCCTTTCAGTTAATAGCTGAAAGGCATATTAGTACAGCTAAAGTGACGGTACTCGCTGGTCACGGGAATAATGGTGCAGATGCTTATGTGACGGCTGCATTATTAGTGGAAGCAAATTTTGATGTTATTTTACAATCAAGTAGAGCGACTCATCCAAGTGAAGAGCTAGCTAAAGCTATTCAACGCTTTCTAGCGTCAGGTGGAGAGATCCACGAGTTTAGTGAGCAACAGATTACTCAGGCGGACGTTATTGTCGATGGTCTGCTCGGTACTGGGGTCCGAGGCGAGTTAAATGCTGAGCTAACTAATGTTATTAATACCGTCAATCGCAGTACTGCATGGGTATTGAGTCTTGATGTGCCGTCCGGTCTTAATCCTGATACTGGTAGCTATACAACTGCAGCAATAGAAGCGAGTACAACTTTGACTTTTGCTGGGGTTAAGCAAGGCTTGATTACAGGGAAAGCCCGACACTGTTGTGGGGAGATTATCCTTGCAGACTTAGGACTTAATGAATTCCTAACAGTAAGAAGTGCGGAGCAGATAAGCAGTAAAGCACTTAAAAATACTTTTGCACCTCGGCGAAGAGATGCTCACAAAGGTGATTGCGGTAAGGTGTCGATTATCGGTGGTGATTACGGTATGGCAGGGGCTGTGCGCCTTGCGGCTGAGGGCTGTTTAAGAAGCGGCGCCGGGCTGGTCACTGTGATTTCAAGACCCGAGCATCAACTGATTGTTGGTGTTAATCGACCAGAGCTGATGTTTTGGGGCTGTGAGTTGGTTGATATGGAAGTTTACCTAAAGTTAGGTTGGGCCACTGTATTAGTTATAGGGCCAGGGCTTGGCACAACGGATTGGGGGTATAATTTACTTAAGGCTGTCGAGCTCACTGATAAACCGTGCGTTATCGATGCAGACGGCTTAAATCAGTTAAAGGCGACTTCAATGACGGGCAAGGATTGGGTGTTGACGCCTCATCCTGGTGAAGCCGCAAGATTGTTGGGCCTTAGTATTGCACAGGTTGAACAAGATAGATTTAAAGCCGCGAGGTTACTGCATCAAAAATTTGGTGGTGTGATAGTGCTTAAAGGATCTGGAACGATAATTTGTAATGGTGAAACCTGCGTGGTTGCAGCTGTAGGTAATCCAGGTTTAGCCAGTGGTGGTTGTGGTGATGTGCTATCAGGAGTCATTGGTGGGCTAATGGCGCAGGGCTATACCAATATGGAGGCAGCCTGTTTAGGCGTGGTGATCCACGGTGATGCGGCTGATTTAGCGGCACAGTTTGGCGAGCGTGGTATGTTGGCTAGCGATTTAATGCCTTACATTCGGCAGTTAGTTAATGAAATCTAGTTTAGAAAGCTAGATGATTAGGTTAAAGTAATGCATTCTACGCGCAATTTTATTAGGGCGCCTTTCGATTCAGAATGAATACGCAATCAATGATATTAAATTTAAATGATGAACAAGAAACAGTAGATTTAGGAACCAAGCTCGCGAGCCTGATTACTCCTCCGTTAACTGTTTATTTAAGCGGCGATCTCGGTGCGGGTAAAACGACCTTTAGCCGTGGATTGATTCAAAGCTTAGGCCATCACGGGGCAGTTAAAAGCCCTACTTATACCTTGGTAGAACCTTATGAACTAGATACATTAGATGTGTATCATTTCGATTTATATCGTTTGTATGATCCAGAAGAATTAGAGTTTATGGGGATCCGTGATTACTTCACAGAGCGCAGTCTCTGCATCGTGGAGTGGCCTGATCGTGGACACGGTTTATTACCCCCCGCTGATATACATATCAATATGAAATATGTTAATACTGGACGAGAAGTCGAGTTAAAAGCGCTTTCTTCTGCAGGCGAAAAAATATTAGTGGCCCTAAATAATAATGATAATAAACAGTAATATATTTAGAGTATTTTTACTTCTTTTAAGTCTTGGTGTTTCATTTTTTGCGCAGAGTGCTAATCAACTCGACAGCGTAAGAATTTGGGCTGCGCCGGAGTCGACGCGTATCGTATTTGATTTGAGTCAGGCTGCTGATTACAGTTATTTTACGCTGACAAATCCATATCGTTTAGTCGTAGATCTAAAAAAATCATCTAACAAAGTTGACTTAAATAAGATTAAAAACAACAGTAAATTGGTCAAAAAGGTGCGTAAGAGTACGCCTCCAGAAAAGGGCACTTTGCGTTTAGTTATCGATTTGGTTAAGCCCGTCAAAGCGAGCTTGTTTGCACTGCCTGCTACAGCGCCATACGGTAACCGTTTAGTGGTTGACCTTGATAGCGGTGGTTCTACAGCGAAAAAGCCTCCAGTGAGTAAGCCGAAAAGTCAGCTAAGAGATGTGGTTATTGCGATTGACGCAGGCCATGGCGGTGAGGATCCTGGTTCTATCGGGCCAACAGGCATATATGAGAAAAAACTCGTATTAGAGATATCTAAAAAAGTCGCTCAAAAAATTAATGCCACACCAGGTATGAGAGCCGTGATGACGCGTACAGGGGACTATTTTGTTAATCTGAACAAGCGCTCAGATATTGCTCGAAATAGTAAAGCTGACTTACTGATCTCTATTCATGCTGACGCCTTTACTTCTCCTCAACCACAAGGGGCTTCGGTGTGGGTATTGTCTATGCGCCGTGCCAACAGTGAAATTGGTCGCTGGTTAGAGCAAAAAGAGAAACATTCTGAATTGCTAGGCGGCGCTGGAGAGATTATTCAAAACACGGATAACGAACAATATCTTGCGATGACGCTATTGGACATGTCGATGGATCGCTCTATGGCAATTAGCCATAACATCGCCGGAGATGTGCTATCAAATCTAGGTCGAGTGACAAAGCTACACAAGCATAAGCCCGAATCTGCAAGTTTTGCAGTACTTAAATCGCCAGATATCCCCTCGATTTTGGTAGAAACAGGCTTTATCTCTAACCCGAGAGAAGAACGCTTATTGTCGCAACGAGATCACCAAAATAATGTTGCTAAAGCTATCCATAAAGGTGTAGTGAAGTATTTTGAAGCTAACCCTCCAGTGAACTCGCTATTAGCAAGTCGGAGTCGTGTTGAACATAAGGTTCGCAGTGGTGAATCGCTATCTGTTATTGCACATCGTTATCAGATCTCAATAAACAGTTTGAAAAAGGCTAATAACCTAAAATCAAATGGCATTCGTATAGGTCAGAAATTGACTATCCCAAGAGCTTAGCCTGTTAAGAGTAAATCATGGCAATAGAAAAGTTACCGCCTCAATTAGCAAACCAGATCGCTGCCGGCGAAGTGGTTGAGCGCCCAGCTTCTGTCATCAAAGAGTTGGTTGAGAATAGCCTTGATGCAGGTGCGACACGGGTCGATATTGAGATTGATAAGGGCGGAAGTAAGCTTATTCGGATCCGTGATAATGGCAGCGGGATCCCGAAAGAGGACCTCGCCTTAGCGCTTTCAAGACATGCGACCTCAAAGTTAAAGACGCTAGATGATTTGGAGGCTATTTTAAGTTTTGGCTTTCGTGGTGAGGCATTAGCGAGTATTAGCTCGGTCTCACGTCTTATTCTCACTTCGCGTACCGCAGAACAGACCGAGGCATGGCAAGCTCATGCCGAAGGCACTGAGATGGCTGTGAAAGTATTGCCTGCCGCCCATCCCGTTGGTTCAACGGTAGAAGCGGTTGATCTATTTTTTAATACACCAGCTAGACGCCGTTTCTTAAAAAGTGATAAGACAGAGTTTACTCATATCGATGAGTGGTTAAAGCGTATTGCTTTGGCGAGACGAGATATTCATTTTACCCTTAAGCATAATGGTAAAACGGTACGAAATTACCGCCCCGCAAATACAGAAATTCAATATATCCAGCGCTTGGGTCAAATTTGTGGCAAAGCATTTGCGGAGACCTGTCTTCGAATTGAGTGTCAGCACAATGGTTTGAACCTGAGTGGCTATTTGCAGTCGCCAAGTGCGGCGAATGGATATAGCGAAACTCAATATTTTTACGTTAATGGTCGCTTAGTCAAAGACAGGCTCGTTAACCATGCGGTTCGTCAGGCCTTTGCACAGTATGCTGATGGCGTCTCCCCTGGGTACGTATTAATGCTGGACTTAGACCCCCACCAAGTGGATGTGAATGTTCACCCTGCAAAGCATGAGGTGCGTTTTCACCAAAGTCGTTATGTGCATGATTTTATTCTGCAAGCGTTGCAATCTGCTATATCTCAATCTATGGAGCTTGCGCTTAATCAAGATCGCGAAATAGCGGATGTTACTGAACAACAAGCTAATCCAATAAGAGGCGCGGTAACAGCAGTTAACTATTCTAACGATAGCGAACGTCAGCCAACGGCTTCTTATGGTGTATGTGATAGCCGCTCTGTTGCAAGTCAAAGAGATTATTCAAGTGGGAACTCTAGTGGGAGCTCTAGCTATCGAAGTCCTTTGAAATCCTCGACTCGAAATCAAGATGTAAGCTTAGCTTCTCAAAGTAGTATTCGAGCTTATGGTGAACTGCTTAGTACACAGGATCACAGTACGCAGAATCGTTCAGCGCATCATTCTCAGCTAGACTCTCAATATTCTGCAGGGAACCAAACTGCTGCGCAGGCTACTAATACACTCGTGGCGAACATGCCATCGGTGATAGCGGGTAAATATTGGGTCTTGGTTAAAGAGGATAAAATATCGCTATTGAGTATCGCTAAGGTTACAAAGGCGGTGCTAAAAGCCGAGATAGAGGCCAAGTTTGCTCATGGGCTCATCGGTCAGCCTTTATTGATGCCTGTCGCCGTTGCGGTTGATGATGATTGGCAAGCAATTATCGATAATCGAGAACAGTTATTAAGAAAGTTAGGAATTGAGCTATCAATTCGTCTTGGGCAGTTGATTATTAGGAAAGTGCCCCCATATCTAAGAGATAGCCAATTGGCTATTTTGATCCCTGAATTATTGCAGTGGATTCGATTAGAATTACCAAGTGATGCGGCAGTGGTTAAGTGGCTCGCGGATCAAAGAGCCAACAGATTTACCTCAGTAAGTGAGGCATGGTTTGGCTTAACTTCGTTGCCTGAAGATGTGCAGCGTGAGCTTTATAATCAGTCCCAAGATTTACCTTGGGAGCAATGGATGAAAGAAAATTAGAGTGACCGATAAAAAATCACAGAAAGTTATTACCTTAATGGGCCCTACGGCCTCAGGTAAAACCGCATTAGCGATTGAGCTTGTTAAGCAGTATGACTGTGAGATTATCTCTGTGGATTCAGCATTGATCTATAAAGAGATGGATATTGGCACAGCTAAGCCTGATGCCGCTGAACAAGCTGCAGCTCCCCATAAGCTTATCGATATCATCGATCCTGCTGAAAGTTATTCAGCGGCGGACTTTAGACGCGATGCATTAGCTCAGATTGAAGATATTTTGAGTCGTGGGAAGACGCCATTGCTCGTTGGCGGCACCATGATGTACTTCAAGGCTTTGCTAGAGGGATTATCACCGCTGCCGGGGGCTGATGAAGCGATTAGAGCGCAAATCGCTTGCGAAGCGCAAGAGTTAGGTTGGCAAGCACTGCACGATCAACTTAGAGCAATAGATCCAGTTTCGGCAGAGCGGATTCACCCAAATGATCCGCAACGTCTAGCTAGAGCGTTGGAGGTTTATCGCATTAGTGGCCAATCTCTGACGGAGTTAACCAAGACAAAGTCTGACGCATTCCCTTACCAAGCAGTGCAATTTGCGATTGCACCAAGTGACAGAAAGGTGTTACATAAGGCTATAGAAACTCGATTTAAAACCATGCTAACACAGGGGTTTATAGCTGAAGTAGAGACTTTAAAGGCTCGGAATGACTTACATTTAGAGCTACCCTCTATGCGTTGTGTAGGGTATAGACAGTGCTGGCAGTATTTAGAGGGTGAAATTGACTATGATACTATGGTCGAAAAAGCTATTGTTGCTACTAGGCAATTAGCTAAACGTCAATTAACATGGTTACGTGGCTGGCCTGATTTAATATGGCTAGAAAGCGGGGCTGAAAATAATCTTGCGACAGTAATGCGACATAGTCGCTAGCTTATTAGCTGTCGCTGTATAATACTAAAACCAAAGATAAAGTTTTATTGTATTAGAATAACTATTAATTTTAATTAAAAAGGAAATTAGAAAATGGCAAAGGGGCAATCTTTACAAGACCCGTTTTTGAACGCTTTGCGTCGTGAACGCGTTCCAGTATCTATTTATCTTGTTAATGGCATTAAGCTTCAAGGACAAGTTGAGTCTTTCGACCAGTTTGTTATTTTGCTTAAAAATACAGTAAGCCAAATGGTTTACAAGCATGCCATTTCAACAGTGGTGCCTTCACGTCCATTTAACGTGAGCAACCACCAAGCGACAAGCGCTCAAGCTGGTTATAACGCTCAGCATGACGATGAAGACGAGAAGTAATTTACGAATAAGGAGATTGCTTTTTGTTTGATCGTTATGAGGCGGGAGAGAAAGCGATACTTGTTCATATCGACTTTTCAGATGAAAACAACCGTGAAGACTTAGATGAATTAAAACTTCTAGTTGAATCGGCAGGTGCTCAGTCTATTGGAGTCGTGACGACAAGTCGACGTTCACCGGATCGCAAATTTTTTGTCGGTTCAGGTAAGGCGGAAGAGTTAGCAGCGATGGTTGCGGCGACGGATGCTAATGTGGTGATTTTTAATCACGCATTGAGTCCTGCTCAAGAACGAAATCTTGAGCGGTTATGTGAGTGCAGAGTACTCGATAGAACGACTTTGATCTTAGATATCTTCGCTCAACGAGCTCGGACATTCGAAGGTAAGTTGCAGGTGGAGCTAGCGCAATTGCGCCACATGTCAACGCGCCTGATCAGAGGTTGGACTCACTTAGAACGTCAAAAAGGTGGTATTGGTCTGCGTGGACCCGGTGAAACTCAATTAGAGACCGATAGGCGTCTGTTGAGAGGCCGGATCCGTATGATCAATCGACGTTTAGAGAAAGTCGATAAACAGCGTGGACAGAGTCGTCGAGCAAGACAGCGAAGCGAGATGTCGACCGTGTCTTTGGTGGGTTATACCAATGCCGGTAAATCGACACTGTTTAATGGCTTAACAACATCTGATGTCTATGCTGCTGATTTGCTATTTGCAACGCTGGATCCGACGCTTCGTAAATTAGATTTACCCGACGGTGACGTTATCCTTGCTGATACCGTCGGTTTTATTAGGCATTTACCCCACGATTTAGTTGCAGCATTTAAAGCAACACTGCAAGAAACACAACAAGCAGATCTACTTCTGCATGTGGTCGACAGTGCAGATGAAAAAATGGGAGATAACTTTAAGCAAGTACAAAACGTGCTTAAAGAGATCGATGCTATAGACATTCCACAGTTGATCGTATGCAATAAAATCGATCTATTGGATGAGGTGAAACCACGCATCGATTACGATGATGAGGGGACACCGATTAGAGTCTGGGTTTCTGCTCAGCAGCAAAAAGGCTTGGAATTAGTTGAGGAAGCAATTAACCAACTTGTTGGTAAAGCGATTCAAGAGCTAACCTTGCAAATCCCAGCTTCGGCGGGGCATTATCTCGGCCAGTTTTATAAACTGGATGTAATACAGCAGAAAGAGTATGACGATCTGGGGAACTGTATGATTTCTGTGCGACTTTTAGATTCCGATTGGCGTCGATTAGTTAAACAGAGCCAAGGTGTAATAGAGACTTTTGTCGTCGACTCCGTCGTCGCATAATTGAGTATTTTAGTAATCTCGTTTATTTCATACACTTATGGAGTACTAAATGGCTTGGAACGAGCCCGGTAACAAGGGTCAAGACCCTTGGGGAAATGGCAAGAAGGGTGGTAATGATAAAGGACCACCGGATTTAGATGAAGTTTTTCGTAACCTTTCAAAGCGCTTTGGCGGTAAAGGCAATGGTTCAGGTGGCAAGGTTAGTGGTGTCAGCTTAATCATCGTCCTTGTTATTGCCGTTGTTGTATGGGGCCTGTCAGGGTTCTATACAGTCAAAGAAGCTGAAAAAGGGGTCGAACTTCGTTTCGGTGCGTATATTGGTGAAGTTGATCCAGGTCTTCAATGGAAAGCGACTTTTATTGATGAAGTGACACCTGTAAACGTACAAACTGTTCGCTCAATTCCTGCTTCTGGAAGTATGTTGACAGCCGATGAGAACGTTGTGCTTGTACAGCTTGACGTGCAGTACCGAGTGAATAATGCAAAAGATTATTTGTATAGCGTAGTTGATGCAGACGCAAGTTTGCGTGAAGCGACAGACAGTGCGTTACGTTACGTTATCGGCCATAACACCATGGATGATATTTTGACCACTGGTCGTGATAAAATTCGTCGTGATACATGGGATGAAATCGAACGTATTATCAAGCCATATAAGCTTGGTATTATGGTTGTTGATGTGAACTTCTTGCCAGCTCGTCCGCCAGAAGAGGTGAGAAATGCCTTTGATGACGCGATTGCAGCACAGGAAGATGAGCAACGCTTTATTCGTGAAGCTGAAGCATATTCTCGTCAGTTAGAGCCTCAGGTTCGTGGTACTGTACAGCGTATGGATCAACAAGCCATAGCTTATAAGCAAAAGGTAATGTTAGAAGCTCAAGGTAAAGTCGCTCGTTTTGAGCAGCTATTACCAGAGTATCAAGCTGCGCCAGAAGTGACTCGCGAACGTATGTATTTCGATACCATGCAAGACGTTCTGAGCGGTACAAGCAAAGTACTTATTGACGCTAAAAATAGCGGTAACTTGATGTATTTACCGTTAGATAAGTTGATGCAAAATAGCCAAGCGAATAATTCTGCTAGCACTAAGAGCAAACCGGCAACGCCTGTTATGTCAGTTAATAGTACAACTCATAATAACAGCAACATGCCACTTGATGGTCGTCCATCACGTGGTGATCGTTCGTCGGGGAGGAACTAAGTGATGGGTAGATTTACAGCGATAATCGTAGCAATACTTATTGCAATCTCTTTGTCTTCACTGCTAGTTGTGAATGAAGGCGAGCGCGCTATTGTTTCTCGATTTGGTAAAGTACTTAAAGACGACGGCGTAACACGTGTTTATGCTCCGGGTCTTCACTTAAAGATCCCTATGCTTGATAAAATCAAGTTTATGGACTCGCGAGTGCAAACGCTTGATGGTGCTGCAGACCGTTTCGTAACGTCTGAGAAAAAAGACTTAATGGTCGACTCATACGTGAAATGGCGCATTAAAGACTTCGAGCGTTACTATCTTTCTACCAATGGTGGTATTAAGGCTAATGCAGAGACCTTGCTACAGCGTAAGATCAACAACGATCTTCGTACTGAGTTTGGTCGCAGAACAATTAAAGAGATTGTTTCTGGTAGCCGTGATGAGCTGCAATCTGATGCACTTAAAAATGCAGCAGAAAGTGCTAAAGACTTAGGTGTTGAAGTTGTCGATGTGCGAGTTAAGCAAATTAACTTACCAGCAAACGTCAGTACTAGTATTTACCAGCGTATGCGTGCAGAGCGTCAAGCTGTGGCTAAAGAGCATCGCGCTCAAGGTAAAGAACAAGCAGAAATCATTCGTGCAAAGACTGATGCCAGTGTCACTATTCAAACTGCAGAGGCTGAGCGTAAAGCTCTGACTATCCGTGGTGAAGGTGATGCTAAGGCGGCTAAGATTTATGCTGATGCATATACTAAAGACCCTGAGTTCTTTAGCTTTATGCGCAGCTTAGATGCTTACAGAGCAAGTTTCTCTGGTAAGAATGACGTCATGGTGCTTGAACCCGATAGCGAGTTCTTTAGATATATGAACAGCTCTAGCGGTAAATAGTTTACTATATCGATTGATAAAAAGGCCTAACGTTAGTTAGGTCTTTTTTTATGCAAATTTTATCTTTCAATAGCTAATAGCTATTCCTATCTATTCAGTCAACTATTAAGTTGTAGTCAGTAAAACAATCATTAATACCAGCTAAGTTGCTAATTTAGTGGGTAATGAATGAAAGTTTTTAGAATGTTCTGCTAATAAAAATTAGCGATTTTGTTGGTTCAGACGCCTTCTTTCTATGCAGAAGTAGCACTAAAACTAACATAGTTAACTTAGTTGAGTGTTTTAACTATGATCTGGTTCTAATTTTTGGCTATAATGAGCCGCGCTTCAAGTTTAGATTCCGGCTTTAGTTCGGATCAGCTTAGAAGAAGACAGATAAAACAAAAATTCCAACACTCTCTGGAGACAAGTGGATGAGCAATGCGCCAGTCGATACCGGACGTCGCAGATTTCTGACCGCAGCCACCGCCGTAGTTGGTGGTGCAGGTGCCGCTGCTGTAGCGGTTCCGTTTATAAAGTCATGGAATCCGAGTGCCAAAGCGAAAGCTGCAGGTGCGCCGGTAGAAGTAAATATAAGTAAAGTAGAGCCAGGTCAACTTATTCGAGTTGAGTGGCGTGGTAAGCCTGTATGGGTTGTTCGCCGTACGCAGGAGATCTTAGATGGTCTACCAGCAATCGATGCCCAACTTCGAGATCCTGACTCCGTTGAGCCACAGCAGCCTGCATATGCGCAGAATCCTGGGCGTTCAATTAAGGCTGAGTATTTCATAGCCGTTGGCCTATGTACTCACTTGGGGTGCTCTCCAACTTACCTACCAGACACATTCGGTGAACAAGTAGAAGGTGTTGCCTCTGGCTTCTTCTGTCCTTGTCACGGTTCTAAGTTTGATATGGCTGGCCGCGTATTCCAAGGTGTACCAGCACCATTAAACCTAGTCATTCCTCCACATCAATATATTGATGATAGTACCGTGATTATCGGTGTTGATACGGGAGCTGCGTAATGGTTAAGAATATTATCAATTGGATTGATGAACGCATTCCAATGACCGCAACGTATAATCGACACGTAGGTCAATATGCGACTCCAACCAACTTTAACTTCTGGTACTTTTTTGGCTCACTAGCCATGCTAGTACTCGTTAACCAGTTACTGACCGGTATCTGGTTAACAATGAACTATGTGCCAACAGCTGAAGGGGCGTTTGCTTCTATCGAATACATCATGCGTGATGTTGAGTATGGTTGGTTGCTGAGATACATGCACTCCACCGGGGCCTCGGCCTTCTTTGTGGTGATCTATCTTCATATGTTCCGTGGCCTTATCTACGGTTCGTACCAGAAGCCTAGAGAGCTACTGTGGCTATTTGGCATGCTTATCTTCCTAGTCTTGATGGCTGAAGCCTTTATGGGTTACTTGCTACCTTGGGGACAAATGTCTTACTGGGGCGCGCAGGTAATTATCTCATTGTTTGGTGCAATCCCAGTTATTGGCGATGATCTTACATTGTGGATCCGTGGTGACTTCGTTGTCTCTGGTGCAACCCTGAACCGTTTCTTTGCATTGCACGTAATTGCATTGCCGCTTGTGCTTGTTGTATTGGTGTTCTTGCACCTTATTGCATTGCATGAGGTGGGCTCTAACAATCCAGATGGTATCGAGATTAAGAAGAACAAAGATGAGAATGGCTGGCCGAAAGATGGCATTCCATTCCATCCGTACTACACAGTTAAAGACATCATGGGCGTCGCAGGCTTCCTAATCGTCTTCTGTTATGTATTGTTCTTTATGCCTGAAGGTGGTGGTTACTTCCTTGAGAAGCCAAACTTTGAAGCGGCTAACCCGATGAAGACGCCTGAGCATATTGCACCGGTTTGGTATTTCACACCGTTCTACGCAATTTTGCGTGCAATCCCTGACAAGTTAATGGGTGTTATCGGCATGGGCTTAGCCATTGCGGTACTATTCATCTTGCCATGGTTAGATCGTTGTAGTGTTAAGTCTATTCGTTACCGTAGCATGGCTCACAAGCTGAACATTAGTCAGTTTGCAGTGTCATTCGTTGTATTAGGTTACTTAGGTGCTGTGCCAGCAACTCCAGCTCTAACGATTGCTGCCCGTATCTTCACTCTAACTTACTTTGGTTTCTTCTTATTCCTATGGATTTACAGTAAGAATGAAAAGACTAAGCCTGTACCAGAGAGGTTGACACACTAATGAAAAAACTATTAATCGCATTAGTTGTATTGGTCCCAACACTGGCAGTCGCTGCCGGTGGTGGTGCACCATTAGAAAAAGCAAATATCGACCTGAATGACCAAGCATCGTTACAGCGTGGATTGGATTTGTTCCAAGAAAACTGCGCCGGTTGTCATAGCACTCAATATCAACGTTATGACCGAGTTGCAACAGATCTTGGTATTCCGCTTGATGAAATGCGCGCTAAGTATCTGCCAGAAGGTGCCAAAATTGGTGAATTGATGGAAAATGCCATTCCAGATGCAGACGCATCTAAGTGGTTTGGTGCATCACCTCCTGATTTAACTTTGGTTGCCCGCGTACGTGGTGAAGATTGGATTTACTCATACCTTCACGGTTTTTATAAAGATGAAAGCCGTCCATTTGGTGTGAATAATACTATTTTCCCATTAGTAGGTATGCCGCATGTACTTGAAGGTCTTCAAGGTCTTCCGATAAAAGAAGTCGTAGTACAAGAAGATGGAACTGAAGTAACAACGTTAGTTGCAACTGGTGGCGCCTTGACGCCAGAAGAGTATGATCAAGCTGTTCGTGATATCACGGGCTATTTGGTTTACTCAGGTGACCCCGTTAAACTTGAGCGAGAACGCTTAGGTTGGTGGGTTATGGGCTTCTTGTTCATTTTCTTTATTGTGGCCTACCTCTTAAAGAAAGAGTACTGGAAAGATGTACACTAACCCCCAATAAAGGTTAGAATGTATTATCCGCAAATTGTAAACGGGGAGCCTTGCTCCTCGTTTGTGTTTGCATTTTTTGCTTTTCATTTGTGAATCCCGGAGGGTATCAATGGCTGTTGCTGCCAACAAACGCTCAATCATGACCCTGTATTCAGGTGCCGACGACCTTTATAGTCATCAAGTGCGTATCGTGCTAGCTGAAAAAGGTGTAACCGTTGATGTTCTACAGGTTGATCCTAATGAGATCCCTGAAGACTTGATCGAGCTAAACCCGTACAACACAGTGCCAACTTTGGTAGACAGAGAGCTAGTACTTTATAACTCTCGTATCATTATGGAATATTTAGATGAGCGTTTTCCTCATCCTCCACTAATGCCTGTTTATCCGGTTTCACGTGGCCAAACTCGTCTTTGGATGCACCGCATCGAAGAAGATTGGTATTCGCTGGTTGAGCGTATCCGTAAAGGTGACCGTGCTGACGCTGCTCGTAAAGAGCTTCAAGAAGGTCTTACCGCTATCGCACCTATCTTTGGTGAAGTGCCTTACTTCATGAGCGAAGAGTTCGGCCTAGCTGATTGTTATCTTGGACCGCTACTTTGGCGTTTACCTGTATTAGGTATTGAGCTAGATAGCCGTACCGCTAAAGATATCAAAGCTTATATGACACGTTTATTTGACCGTGAATCATTTAAAGCTTCTTTGACTGAGACTGAGCGCGAAATGCGCATGGGTATCTAATGAAAGAGCTAACCCCGAACCGTCCATACTTGCTGCGGGCTTATTACGATTGGTTGATGGATAACCAGTTGACGCCCCATGTTGTTGTCGATGCTTATGTGCCTGGCACTCAAGTACCACAACAATATGTTAAAGATGGACAAATTGTGCTTAATATTACCGAGAGTGCTGTAGGTGGCCTACAGATCACTAACGAATTTATTGAGTTCAGTGCGCGTTTTGGCGGTGTTCCTCAGCAAGTATTATTGCCTATGGCTTCCATTGTCGCTATTTACGCCAGAGAAAATGGCGCTGGTACGGTCTTCGAGATGGAAGAAGCATATCTACTCGATGACGAGATGGAAGAAGAAGCAGGGCTTTCAGTTGTGAAAGAACCTGTTGTTGAAACGAGCGAACCAGAAGCCGAAGAAGTAGAGGCTAAAGAGCCAAAGCGTCGCGGTCATTTAACCTTGGTTAAATAAGCCTAGTAAAATAACCTTGGTTATGTCAGTTTCACGTTAATGAGAAGCCAGTCTATTGACTGGCTTTTTTGTGTCTGTATGACAGTTGCTCTTCTCTAGTTAGTTAGCGTGCGCTAAGTATGAATTGGGGAGATGATAACGTCTGCACTCTGTGGTAGCATCTGCGGCAAAATCATCCATCTAGGGTTATTTAAGAGTGATGCATAAAGCTAGACCAGCTTGTGAGCTCTTGACTAAACCGCAGCGATAAAGAGGTTTCGGGATCTTATATGATCTTAATGATCGACAACTACGACTCGTTTACATTCAACCTAGTGCAGTATTTTCAGCAATTAGGGCAAGACATAGTGGTTAAGCGCAACGACGAAATCACTTTTGCTGAAATTGAAGCATTAGCACCGAAGCATATCGTGATATCTCCAGGCCCTTGTACGCCCAACGAGGCAGGGTTATCGTTAGCAATTATTGAAAAATTTGCTGGCAAACTGCCCATTTTAGGGGTTTGTCTTGGCCACCAAGCTATTGCGCAAGTATTTGGCGCCAATGTGATTCGAGCTAAACGGGTGATGCATGGTAAAACCAGTAAAATTAGCCATAACAATCAAGGCGTATTTACAGGCTTAAATCAGCCATTAACGGTGACGCGGTATCATTCTTTGCTGGTCGATAGTATTCCCGAAGGCTTTGTAATGGATGCGTGGTTTGACGACCCTGTTCATGGCCGAGAAATCATGGCAATGAGTATGCCTGCTAAAAAAATCTATGGTGTGCAGTTCCATCCGGAATCGATTTTGACCGAGCAAGGTCTTGATCTGTTAGCCAACTTTATTCACATCACCTAAGCCGTTACCTCAGCCAAAGTATTCTGCTGATGAGAATGCCAGCTGAAAAAATCTATGGTGTGCAGTTCCATACTCAACTTGGGCGTCTATCTTGACC
>NZ_JBRILQ010000068.1:0-16585 GCF_052977045.1 Shewanella sp. 125m-7 | reverse complement strand
ATTATGATGTAGGGAACATCATTGACCATGTGATCACGACATTCGGACGTCCTGTCCAGCACCCGCTGCAGGCGATTAATAACTCTAAAGCGACAATTGAGAACTCGCTCCCCCGTAGCAACTACCCAAAAAATGTAATCAGCCTTCATTTGAAGGCAAACACGTTTTGGGGCAAAAGCAATTCACCACGGAGGACTCGGAGATCACGGAGAAGAGCCACAGCCGAGGCCAGTTAAGTTCTTCATCGTTAACTTTATCTTTAGCTTCGTGAACTTGGTGAAAGCGCAGCGCTCCGTGGTGAGATTAGTGCTTTGTAAAAAAAAGATGTAAATGCTAAATGTATGCGTTAGGTAAACACGTTTTGGGGCCTAAATGTTCCAGGCACAAAAAAGCCCGATTGCTCGGGCTTTCTGTTTCATAAAGCGATAAACACGCTCTATCAATAAGGTCTGTCAATTAAGTCTCTCAATTAGATAAGAGACAAGGTCTATAAAGATTAACCTTCGATACCTTTGCTTAATAGGAACTCATCGTAAGTCCCTTTAAAGTCATTCACGCCATCAGGGGTGATTTCAAGAATACGGTTAGCCAAAGATGATACGAATGCACGGTCATGGCTGACGAACATCAATGTACCTTCGTACTTTTCTAACGCGTTGTTCAATGACTCGATTGATTCCATATCCATGTGGTTGGTTGGTTCATCAAGTAGCAAGATGTTTGGCTTTTGCATAATGAGCTTACCAAACAACATACGACCCTTCTCACCACCAGACAGCACTTTAACTGACTTCTTAATGTCGTCTGAACCGAACAGCATACGGCCTAAGTAACCACGTACCGATTGATCATCATCTTCTGGTTTGCGCCACTGGCTCATCCATTCAAACAAGGTCATATCGTTAGCAAAGTCAGACTCGTGATCCTGTGCGTAATAACCGATTGCAGCGTTTTCAGACCATTGAATAGTGCCTGAATCTTGTGGAATGTCGTGTACTAAAGTACGTAACAGTGTTGTTTTACCCACACCGTTATGACCCAAAATTGCAATGCGCTCGCCTACTTCAGCAATAATGTTTAGATCTTTAAATAACTGAACATCAAACCCTTTAGTTAGATCTTCAACAATCAACGCGTTACGGAACAATTTCTTTTCTTGTTCGAAACGGATGAATGGGTTAACACGGCTAGACGCTTTAATTTCATCAAGCTTGATCTTATCGATTAACTTAGCACGTGATGTTGCTTGCTTAGCTTTAGATGCGTTAGCAGAGAAACGTGCAACGAAGCCTTGAAGTTCAGCAATTTGAGCCTTCTTCTTAGCATTGTCAGACATCAAGCGCTCGCGAGACTGCTGCGCTGCCATCATGTATTCGTCGTAGTTACCAGGGAATACGCGTATATCACCGTAATCCAAGTCAGCCATATGCGTACAAACTGAGTTCAAGAAATATCTATCGTGCGAGATGATAATCATGGTGCTGTTACGTTGGTTTAGCATCTCTTGCAACCAGCGAATGGTGTCGATGTCCAAGTTGTTGGTTGGTTCGTCAAGTAGCAGTACATCTGGATCTGAGAACAATGCCTGAGCCAATAGTACACGTAACTTAAAGCCTGGTGCGATTTCGCTCATTAGACCGAAATGTTGCTCAACACCAATACCCACGCCCATTAGTAATTCACCTGCGCGAGATTCAGCGGTATAACCGTCCATCTCAGCAAATTCCATTTCTAAATCAGCAACTTTAATACCATCTTCTTCAGTCATTTCTGGTAAAGAATAAATACGGTCGCGTTCTTGCTTCACTTTCCAAAGTTCAGCATGACCCATGATTACGGTATCAACAACGTTGAACTCTTCGTAACCAAACTGGTTCTGGCTCAACTTACCTAGACGTTCGTTCACGTCAAGTGATACGTTACCGCCAGTTGGCTCTAAATCACCAGCAAGGATCTTCATGAAGGTTGATTTACCACAACCGTTCGCGCCGATCAGACCGTATCTGTTTCCGCCGCCAAACTTAATTGAGATGTTTTCAAACAGTGGCTTAGCGCCAAACTGCATGGTGATATTAGCTGTAGTAATCAAAGTGACAATTCCGCTTTTGGTTATATGATTAACGTCATCATAGATAAAACAAAAGCCAATAATCTTGGTTCTAGTCTACCTAGCCCCAAGTTTACTGGCCGAAGGCCGCCGCAAACATGCACCGAACCCATAAAATTAAGCGCGATATTATAGCATTTTAGCCTAATTTATCAACTGCCAATGCACTGTTGCTGTGGATTTAAATGTATCAGGCTATTTAGTTTGCATAACAAGCAAACATAAGCCACACCAGCAAACAACGCATTGGCGGATTAAGCTTAATATCGCTTTGTTGATCGGATCACTTCAGTCTCTGTGATCGCAGACGATTAGCGTTACTCACCACAGTTAATGAAGACAATGCCATAGCGGCTCCCGCAATTACTGGGCTCAGTAACATGCCGGTAAAGGGGAATAATACCCCTGCTGCAATGGGGATCCCCAAGCTGTTATAAATAAAGGCACCAAATAAATTTTGCTTAATATTAGTCATGCTTGCTCGCGCTAGTGCTATGGTATCGTTAATCACCATTAGCCTTGCCGATAGCAGCGTAAAGTCGGCGCTTTCGATGGCAATTTCAGTGCCACTGCCCATGGCAAGTCCCACATCGGCGCTCATTAGCGCTGGCGCATCATTGATGCCGTCACCCACCATGGCGACCACTTCACCTGCTTGCTGTAATTCCCGAACCTTTTGCTGTTTTTGCTCCGGTAACACGTTGGCAAATACGGTTTCAATGCCCACTTTGTCAGCAACCGCTTGGGCCGTTAACTCATTGTCACCCGTTAACAGCACAAGCTTTAATCCCTGATTCTTCATTGCCAGCACGGCTTGAGCGGCATCGACTTTTATCGGGTCGGCTATTGCAATAATCGCCACTAGCATTTGCGCTTTTGCCACAAAAACGGGGGTCTTGCCTTGGCTCGCAAGCTCGGTAATTTGCTGCTGATACGCAGACAAGTCCTCGACTCCAGCTTGCTGCATCAAGCTCATATTACCCACGCTATAATGAGCTCCGGCGACAACACCTGTAATCCCCTTGCCTTGCATATTCGTGAAGCTATCTGGTTCAGTGAGCGCAACAGACTCTAATCCAATAGCCTTTAATCCAATAGACTGTAATTTAGCTTTACTAATAATGGCGCTGGCAAGCGGATGCTCAGAGTGTTGCTCTAAACTGGCCACGTCTCGAAGTAAATTGGCCTCATCTAATCTTGAGTCCAGCAGCACTATGTCGATGACTTCAGGTGTACCTTGAGTCACAGTACCCGTTTTATCAAGCACAACTGTGGTCACTTTACTGGCGGTTTGCAACGCTTCACCATTTCTCACCAGCACTCCCATTTGCGCCGCGCGGCCAACTGACACCATGATCGACATCGGCGTTGCTAAGCCTAATGCGCAGGGGCAAGCAATAATCAGCACGCTAGTCAGCACCACTAACGCGTGAGATAGCGCGGGCTGTGGCCCAAATAGATACCATATTAATGAGCTCACTATCGCGATAATGACAACCACTGGCACAAAATAAGCGGAAATTTTATCGGTTAAGCGCCCTATTGGCATTTTAGATATTTGGGCTTGCTGCACCAGCTCAATAATTTTGGCCAGCTTACTGTCTTCAACAACCGCAGTAACCTGATAAATAATGCTGCCATTACCGTTAACCGTACCCGCACTAACATTATCGCCTTGCTCTTTATGCACAGGAATAGGCTCTCCCGTTAGCATGGACTCATTGATAAGTGTCTGGCCAGTTAACACTTCACCATCTAATGCCACTCTGTCGCCTGGGCGCAGACGCACACGGTCACCAAGGATAAGTTGGTTAATTTCAACCTCTTCATCACCGCTATCAGATATGCGTATCGCCGTTGTTGCTTGTAAGCCAAGTAAACGCTGCACCGCTTCACTGGTTTTGCCTCTAGCGCGTAGCTCTAATGCATGGCCTAGATTAATTAAACCTAAGATCATCACGCTGGCTTCAAAATACACGTGCCGCGTATCGGCAGGAAACCACTGCGGCGCAGTCACCACCATCATCGAATAGATCCAAGCGGCGCTCGTGCCTAAAGCAATAAGCGTATCCATATTGGCGCTTTTAGCCTTAATGGCACGCCACATACCTTGATAAAAATGCCGTCCAGTGAGCACCATCACCAGCAAGGTAATCCCCCCAACAACGCCCCATGCTACTTGCTGACTGGCATTGTTAACCATCATCTCGCCGCCCAGTAATCCCCATAACATCAATGGAACACCAAGCCCTAGACCGATAGCGGCTTGCAGCATCCGAAGACGATATTCTTTAGCTTCATCTTCACCTTTTTGCGCTGCGGCGCTTTGCGCATCGATGACCAGCTCACTGTCGTAGCCGACACTGCTGATAATATCGATAGCTTGTTTCGCTGAGATCTCACCTGACACTAGGACTAATTTGTCGGCTAAATTCACCCTTGCCGATAAACTCTGGCTATTGCCATCGCTCGGGTCTTGATTAACTTTGTCGAATGCGGACTCAATCTTTGCGACACAACTAGCGCAACTCATTTTGGGCACGTACAGATTGATATTAGCCATGAGAATATTCCCCGATTTGTTTCTTGATGAAACTAAGCGTAATGTCTCCTATAAGGGGAGAGTCAAACCGAATTATGATTTTATTATAGAGGCTGAGTATTAATGAAGATTGGTGAAGTGGCAAAACTTACAGGTTTATCGGTAAAGAGCATCCGTTACTACCATGATATTGACTTAGTGGTCGCTCAAAGAGGAGAAAATGGCTATCGTGAATACAGCGACAATGCCGTTAACGCGCTGCAGTTTATTCAACACTGTCGAGCATTAGGCTTTACGCTCGAAGATTGCAAAGCCTTACTTAAACTTCAAAATAACACCCACCGAAGTGCGGAAGATGTAAAAGAGCTCGTCTCGCATCACCTGCATGATATCGAGTTACGCATTAGCAAACTCACCGTGTTACGAGAGCAACTTTCACAGCTAATCCATGACTGCCATGGCGGCGAACAACCCGACTGCGCTATATTAAAAGGTCTGGGAGAAACGGGGACAAGCCACTAGCTGACAGTAGATTTATCTCTGTAAGACTCCCACCACATCAACGCCTGCGCAGATTTTCGATGTTATCAATGGCCAAAGCAGGAAGGCTGCCCGCTGGCGTAAAGCCAAATATTTGCCCGTAAAATGATAATTCAGCCTCTAACGCCTGTTTCTTACTTTGAGGTGAGACTCTGTTTGCCGCGTCATCATTAAATTCAAGATAGGCCACTGGGATACCTTTATTCTTTACCGCTTGATAAATGATCTGCGATTGTTTCGCCGGAATAAGCGAGTCATTGACCCCTTGAATAAGCAGTAAAGGTTCATTCACCCCTTTAAGGTTATACATAGCTGAACGCTGTTTATAGTTCTGCATATTACCCAGTAAGCGTTTCAAGTAACGCGACTCAAACTTATGCGCATGGCGTTTAAACTCTTCCATGTCACTAATCCCTGAATAACTGACGCCAGCGCCAAAGGTACTGTAAAAAGCCACTGACGATAGTGCAGTAAACCCACCAGCACGGTTACCACGAATGGCTAATTTACGTCCGTCAACATCGCCACGGTTCACCAAAAAACCTGCCGCTCTCACCGCATCTTTGACATCAGACTTGCCCCAATTTTCGTATAGACTATTGCGGTAATCTCGGCCGAAACCTGTACTACCACGGTAGTTAACATCAAAAACGGCAAAGCCACGACTTGTCCAATATTGAATATCGCGCCTAAATGCGCGGCTCGCCTTAGCCGTTGGGCCAGAATGAAGCATCATCACTAACGGCGGTTCTTGATTTTGTGGCCCCTGAAACTTAGGGTTTTTAGGACGATATAAGTAACCGTAAGCAGTTTGATCACCCTCGGTTTTAAAGGCGACACTTTCGGCTCTAGAAATATAGTGAGGATCCATAACCGATATGCCAGGCGTGTAGACTAGCTGGGCCGCGCGGCCCTGTACTTTGTAAATCCCCTTTTCAGGCGTCTCTTTGGCACCAACAAACAGCACTTCATTTTGATACTGAGCCACGTATGAGATCTCAGCAAAATCTACCGCAATAGCCTCGGTTATGCCGCTAACGGTTTCAATACGAATAAGTTGAGCTTGTCCTTCATGGTTAAAACTGGCAATCAAGCTATGCTCATTTTCAAACGCGTAATTAGTTTGGCCAAGCTTCCAATCCGCAACCGCAAACTCTGCGGCTTTTTCTAATACAATTTCAGGCTCAAACTGTGCATTTAAGCGATAAATATTCCACCAGTTATTAAAATCGGCCACGAAATAAAGCTGCCCAGTAGGGCTAAACAAAGGTTGAGTGATTGCCCCTTGCTGCTTGGTGTTAATTTGCCTTGGATTAACAATAGCGCCTTTGGGATCAATATCTGCTAGCCATAGTTGAGTTTCATCCCATGGCATATTTGGATGGTTCCATGACACCCACGCTAACTGAGTTTGATCAGGAGACAACACTGGCTTGGCGTAAAAGTCGCCACCGGTCACTAAACTTGTGCCTTCATCGGCATAACTTAAATTGATGCCAACCAAACTGTTGACGGGCTCACCTTGGGCCCGATGATCTTCCCGGATACAAATAAGCCGAGAAGCTTTCGGATTTTCAATACAGCCAGCATGACGTGTGGCGTTAGGTGTAAGAGCAAAAGGGGCTTGATTTGGCGCGATACGATATAAGATTTGATCGGAAGATTTGGTTGCAAATAGGCTATGACCTATTGCCACAAACGGCGCCCCCCCATACTCATGAACTTTACTACGAATATTAAAGTTCGACGACACCACTTTATTTAAAGAGCCATCAAGATCAATACGGTAAACGCCCTTTTTACCCTCATTGTTCGCATTAGACTGAACAAAGTAAATCCCCTGAGTAGTCGCGCGAACATCACTAATATCATCCGCTAAATCGTAAACATCTTCAGGTGTAACTGGAGACTCCCAGCTGCCGTATTCAGCCACCGTAATCCCGTCAGCAAGTGTTGTAGCTGCTATTATTTCTTTTTGCTCTGGCGCTTCGCTGCACCCAAAAAGTGCAAATAAGCAAACGGTCGACAACATGGCTGATTTAAATACTGACATTGTGCCCCATTAACGCGATGTTATTAGCATTGAACTCATGGTACTGCACCCTACTTTCTCGTCCATTTATGGGTAAACCAACGGATCACACCCAGCTGTTTTTTCTGAGTTAAACCAAAAAAGATACACACCCAAGGTGAAAGCAAAATATACCAAGGAATAGCCGCTGTACTTCTGCCCGATAAAAGTAAGTAAAAAAAACCAAAATAGATCACTAATAGACCGACACAACCTACAACCAACATCATTAACTTTGTCGCCCTTTCAAGCTTATCCATTTTGTCCCCCTATTCCTTTTATCATGGTGCTATTATGACCTAATGCTAAGCGATTGTTCAAATGCGGTATTAGCCGCATAAAAAAACGGGCCACAGCCCGTTTTTATCTTTTACTTTAAAGCGAGATTACAAGCGAATGCCACCGTCGATTTCAAACTCACGGCCATTTACCCAGCCGTTTACATGGTCGTTTACATGGTCGTTTGCATGGTCGTTTGCAATGATAAAACGTACTATTGAAGCGTTCTCTTGTACCAGACCTAAACTTACAAGCGAATGCCACCATCGATTTCAAATACGCGGCCGTTTACATAGTCATTTTCAATGATAAAACGGACCGTCGATGCTATCTCTTCTGCTTGACCCAAACGCCCTACAGGTACCATTTTCTCTAAACGCTCTAGGGCTTCAGGCTTCATAGCCGCCGTCATTTCAGTTTCAATCACGCCTGGCGCCACTGCAGCACTACGGATATTGTAACGCGCAAGCTCTTTTGCCCAACCTACGCTCATTGCCGCCACGCCAGCTTTCGATGCGGCGTAGTTTGTTTGGCCAACATTACCTGCTTTTGCAAGACTTGAGATATTGATTATCACCCCTTCTTGATTAGTCTCAATCATTGCTGCCGCCGCTTCACGACCACACAAGAATGACCCTGTTAGGTTAACGTTAATCACTGACTGGAATTGCTCGAATGACATACGGTCAAACACTTGGCCTTCTTTGGCTTTTAGTAACAAACCATCACGCAGGATCCCCGCGTTATTAATCAGTACGTTGACCTGACCAAAATCTTCTTTGATAAATTGAAAAGTCGCAAATACATCTTCTTCATCGGTAATATCTACCGCATAACCTTGCACTTCAGTGCTGGCGCCAATGTTTGCACAGGCTTTTTCCAACTTCTCTTGGTCCATATCGATAAGTGCTAGCTTGGCACCTGCGGCCGCTAAATTCTCCGCCATGGCGTAACCTAGTCCACCCGCACCACCAGTAATAACAACAACCTTATCTTTTAAATCCATTGGGTCACCCTTTGTTTTTTATCTGTTCTGACTGAGCAAATAGCTCAAAAATACTCGAAAAATCACGCTTACCATTACCTTGCTTCGCATGATTCACATAAAGACTGCGCGCTAATGCGCCCATTGGCGTGCTTGAATTGGATAACAGCGCCGCCTCTTGAGATAGCCCTAAATCTTTCACCATCAAGTCAACCATAAAGCCGCCTTGATAATCGTTGGACGAAGGGACTGACGCCATTACATCAGGGCATGGATTATATTTATCTAACGTCCAATTGCCACCACTACTGACTTTCATAATATCGGAAAGCACCTTTGGGTCTAACCCATGATCGATTCCCATCTGTAGCGACTCTGACGTGCCAACCATCAATACCGACAGCAGCATATTATTACATATCTTAGCCACTTGCCCAGCGCCAGGACCGCCCGCGTGGAAGATATTACCACCCATAGCATTTAATGCACCTTGTGCTTGTTCAAACGCACTATCACTGCCACCACAAATAAAAGTCAAGCTACCCGCCGCTGCGCCCGCGGTGCCGCCAGAGACTGGCGCATCGATAAACTCTAAGCCTTTATTGGCGGCGTGCTTAGCGACAAAACGTGCACTGTCAGCATCAATCGTTGAGCAATCGATAAGCAGCGTTCCAGCAGCAACTACGTCGATTAAGCCTTTGCTTTGGCTAGAAATCGAATCATCGCTTACATAAAGACTACGCACATGCTTACCTGCCGGCAACATAGTGACCACTATGTCTGCACCCGCCGCCGCGCCACAAGCGCTAGTCGCGGTGAGTGCGCCTTGTTCCGCTAGGGCCTGCATTGCCGCAGGCACTAGATCAAACACTTTAACGGTAAAACCCGCTTTAATCAGGTTAGCCGCCATTGGGCCGCCCATGTTTCCTAAACCAATAAATGCAACAGTACTCATTATTCGCTCCAGCTCACTTTAGTTAGTGCTTGGTACTCATCCCTATTAGCGGCTTATACCGCTCGCGTTTATCTATCATTGTGGCTGCTATAAAAAGTGGCAGCCTAGCTCTACACAGTTAAAGCCAAAGCTAAAAGTTAATCCATATCGTTAAGTGGGTGATGCCCCTCGTCCCAAGGTGATTGCAACAAATCTTGGGCGTAACCTTGTGGTATAGACGCAATATCTGTAAACAACCACTGAGGATTACGATCTTTATCGATTAGTAAGGCGCGTACACCCTCGCTAAAATCCGCCTTGGCGCAGCAATTAACACTTAAGCCAAGCTCTAATTTGAAGCACTCTGCTAAGCTCAGCTCTTTACCCAAAATGTCATTCAGCTTTGATTGTAAATACACTAAATTTAAGCTTATTGGACTACCTGCTAACAAGGTTTTTAACGCCTTAGCTAACCAAGGGCGCTCAGCTAAAATAGTGGCATCTAATGCGGTAACACGAGAGATGATTTCTTCGAGTGAGCCCGCCATTAACCTATCGATTAACTGCTGCTCTTGCTCCAGCTGACTCTTAGCCAGTGGCGCGTTAACGTCCAAATTCATCAGCTCCAGCAGATTATCCAGCACTTGATGATTATCAATACTCGAGTCAGTCCAAGCCAGGTTGCAAAGTGCAGCTAACAATGTCTGTTTATCATCATGATTAAGGTAGTGGTTACCAATGCCAACATAGAGGGCATCTGCGCCGCTCATGTTATAAGCGGTCATCCCTAAAAATAGCCCCGACTTGCCCGGCATTCGATTTAAGAAGTAACTACCGCCGACATCAGGGTATAAACCTATCGTCACTTCAGGCATAGCAATACGCGAACGCTCAGTTACAACCCGGTGGCTTGCACCGACCATCAGCCCTAGACCGCCGCCCATAACAATGCCATCGCCCCACACTAGTAGCGGTTTGCCAAAGCAGTGCAATAGGTAATCAAGCTCATACTCTTGTTTAAAAAACTCGGTGGCAGTGTCGGTGATCTCACCAGGTGATTTAACCGATGCTTGATAAATAGCGCGTACATCACCACCAGCGCAAAAGGCTTTTTCTCCTGCGCCATCGAGCATAACGGCGACAATATTGTCATCATGACGCCATGTATTGAGCTGTGCGGTTAACGCTTGCACCATATTGAGATTAAGCGCGTTGAGCGCTTTTTCGATATTAAGTGTCGCCACGCCGATTTGCTTACCGGCATCAGTGACGAATGTGCGAAACAGTACTTGATCATCGCAATCATTTATCGCGTTATCTTTTTGCATCGTTAGCGCGCTCATTAGCCGTTCTTCCAATTCGCTTTACGCTTATTCAAAAAGGCGTTAACCCCTTCAGCTTGATCTGCCGTATCAAACAGATTTGCAAACAGCTCACGCTCTAACGGCAAAGCCTCTGCACGCGGCATACTGCGGCCTGCTTGCACCAGGGTTTTGCATGCCTTAACACTGCTTGGGCTTTGATTAGCCACTTTTTCAGCTAACGCCATCGCAGCATTAAAAGCATTTCCTTGAACCACAACTTCTTCGACTAGGCCAATCTTCTCGGCTTTTTCTGCACTGATGCGCTCACCACATAAAATCATCCGCTTAGCCCACCCTTCGCCGACAAGCGCGGTTAGGTTTTGTGTGCCCCCCGCACAAGGCAGCAGGCCAACGGTGGCTTCTGGTAGCGCCAATTGAGCTTGCTGTTCACAAATACGTAAGTCGCAAGCAAGCGCCACTTCTAAACCGCCGCCCATGGCATAACCATTAATGGCCGCAATAGACACGCCGCGAAATGCGCTTAAGGTTTCAAAGGCTTCACCGAAATAACGCGCCATCTCAGCTGCGTTTTGCTTATCGCCGTCTGCAAATAGCTTTAAGTCAGCACCTGCTGAGAAGAACTTTTGCCCTTCACCGGTGATCACTAAGGCGTAAACCTCTTTATTTTCATTAAGCGCTAATACTTTGTGTTTTAACTCTTGTAAGCTCTCTGCCGTCCAAGTATTGGCTGGCGGATTATTCATGCTGATCACGGCCGTATGGCCAACGATGCGCTCGATTAATAAAGACTTTTGTTGTTCAACTGACGGCTTTGGTTCTATAGACATAGTCACTCCTTTTACAAAACTGAAATCAATTTAAATGGGTCAAACTTAGAAGCCATATAAAACCTGGCTTATAAAATGGCCCCGGCATTGTCATCTAACAAACGACGCGAGATGATCAAGCGCATGATTTCGTTAGTTCCCTCTAAAATTTGATGGACTCGTACATCACGCACGTAACGTTCTAGTGGATATTCTCGGATATATCCATAACCACCATGAATTTGCAGCGCGGCATCACATACCTGAAAACCGATATCGGTAGCAAAGCGTTTGGCCATGGCGCAATAAGCCGTGGCTTCTGCATCTTGCTGGTCTAACTTAAATGCCGCTAAACGCACCAATTGACGCGCTGCGACAAGCTCAGTTGCCATGTCAGCAAGTTTAAATTGCAGCGCCTGAAATGCGGCTAAGGGCTTACCAAACTGCTTACGCTCATTCATGTATTGTGTAGCACGCTCGAGTGCGGCTTGTGCGGTCCCGATTGAGCAAGTGGCGATATTGATGCGCCCGCCATCAAGGCCCTTCATGGCAAAGGTAAAGCCTTGGCCCTCTTCGCCAAGTAGATAACTTACAGGGACGCGGACATTGTCAAAGGTAATTTGCCTCGTTGGCTGCGCGTTCCAGCCCATCTTATGCTCCGCTTTACCGTAAATAACCCCTGCTGCATCGGCGGGTACAACTATCGCCGAGATCCCTTTAGGGCCAGCTTCCCCTGTGCGGCACATCACCACTAATAGCTCGGTTGCACCCGCGCCAGAGATAAACACTTTGGAACCTGAAATAACGTACTCGTCACCCTCACGCACCGCTTTGGTTTGCAAGGATGCTGCGTCGCTACCCGCCCCCGGCTCGGTTAAGCAATAAGATGCGAGCTTCTCACCCGTGGTTAATGATTCAGACCACTCCTGGCGCAAGCTTTCAGAGCCAAAACTGGTGACCATCCAAGTGGCCATATTATGAATGGTTAGCATGGCAGTGGTTGCTGTACACCCCATGGCAAGTTGCTCAAAAATAATGGATGAATCTAAGCGAGATAAGCCCATTCCACCTTCTGACTCAGGCGAATACAGCGAACAAAAACCAAGCTCACCGGCTTTTTGGATCACATCTTTGGGAAAGTGATGCTCTTCATCCCACTTGGCTGCAAAAGGTGCCAGCTCCTCTTTAGCAAACTGCTCGGCAAGTTCTGCGAATTGGCGTTGGTCGTCATTCAGATTGAAATCCATCTGGGTACTCCTATTTGTTCGGTCAATTGCCCCTGCTCTAGGTTCTAGGTTCCAGGTTCTAGGTTCTAGGTTCTAGGTTCTAGGTCTGCACCATCAAGCAAAGGCTTTGGATCTTTACTAACGGCGCTCCTTTCGAGTCGCTACCGCTGCAGACCTCTATTCGTTATTTGTTGTGATAGCTCTTGTATTAGCTTTTTTACTCGCTACAGCCTGCGCTTATCCGTTAACAGCTGACTCAAAAAAGTAGCCGTTAACGAACATTGCCCCCGCCATAAGTCAAAATCTCATGGGTGGCAATAAAGCGTATTACTTAAGCTCAATCGTCATGTTTGGCGCCGATGCCACCGCAATATCTGATTCAAACCAACGCGCAGTAATGGTTTTAGTCTCAGTATAAAAGCGAACCGCTTGCTTACCATAAGCATGCTGATCGCCATAGAAACTGCCTTTCCAGCCAGTAAACGAGAAGAAAGGTAATGGCACTGGAATTGGGACGTTAATGCCGACCTGGCCAACTTCAATCTCATGCTGATATTTACGTGCTGCGGCGCCGCTAGCCGTAAAGATGGAAGTACCGTTGCCGTATGGGCTGTCATTAACAATCGCTATCGCCTCGTCAAGGGTTTCGGCGTTCATACAACACAGTACAGGGCCGAAGATCTCTTCTTTATAAATTCTCATATCGGTGGTGACATTATCGAACATAGTCGGCCCCACCCAGTTACCCGACTCATAACCCTCGACGGTAAAGTCGGTGCCATCGAGCAAGCAATCAGCGCCCTCTTCCTTACCTTTTGCAATTAAACTGACTACACGCTGCTTAGCGGCGGGGCTGATCACCGGGCCATAAGCCGCCTCTTTGTCATCCCAAAGACCTGGCTTAACCTTGGCTATCGCCTCTTTAAGCTCTGGGATCCACTCTTTTGCCGCTCCCACAAACACCGCAACAGAAAGCGCCATACAGCGCTGACCGGCAGCGCCTACAGATGCGCCAACCAAGTTATTAATCACTTGCTGCTTGTTGGCATCAGGCATAATGACGCAGTGGTTTTTAGCGCCTGCAAACGCTTGTACCCGCTTTAAGTTATCGGTGCCGGTTTTGTAGATGTATTGGCCCACATTCACCGAGCCTACAAATGAAATCGCTTTAACATCTGGGTGAGTCAGTAGAATATCCACAGCCGTTTTATCGCCATGAACCAGCTGCACTACGCCTTTTGGTGCGCCCGCCTCTTCAAATAGCTCGATAAGACGCTGCGGCGTCATTGGATCTTGCTCCGACGGTTTAAGGATAAAGGTGTTACCGCAAGCAATTGCTAAGGGGTACATCCACAGAGGGATCATCGCAGGGAAGTTAAATGGGGTAATACCTGCGCAAACACCCAGTGGCTGGGTATAACTGTAGGTGTCGATTGAACGCGCCACGTTTTCAACGGTTTCGCCCATCATCATAGAGGCAATATTGCAGGCATGCTCAGCCACTTCGATGCCACGCCATACATCGCCCTTGGCATCATCAAACGTCTTACCGGTTTCTTGGGCTAAGATAGTGGCAATTTCGTCGTGATGTTGTTTTAAAAGGTGCTGATATCTAAGCATCACACGAGCACGCTCTGAAACAGGCACCTCTTTCCAGCTTTGAAATGCTTGCTTTGCGCTGGCAACGGCACTTAATACTTCGGCATCGACCGCGGCATTAACCACTGCGATGGTTTCATTATTGGCTGGATTGGTCACCGCTATTTGCTTGTCGCCTTGGCCCAATACCCATTCACCGTTGATGTAATGCTTCACTTGAATTGTCATATCGCTTCCTAATTTGGCAATGCCTGTGTTATTGGCTATTGCAAAATGATGATTAAACTTGGCCAGATTTTTATGTTGGCTTTATCGGCATCATTGCCGATAAAGCCTTGGTCCTCAGTTCAATACTGTCTTGTTGAATCTTCTTTCTTTAAATTACGTTTTATTAAATAAGTCTTGTTAAATTCAGTCTTATTAGCGGTTTATAAACTAAATGCTGTCGTTTATCTTTTATTGTCGCAGCAAAGCCTTATAGCTCAATCGCCATGGCTGTCGCTTCGCCACCACCAATACACAGTGATGCCACGCCGCGTGTAAGTCCGCGCGCTTTAAGGGCATAAATGAGCGTTACCAGCAAACGTGCTCCCGAACAACCAATTGGATGACCTAGTGCACAAGCGCCGCCATTCACATTGACTTTGCTGGCATCGAGTTCAAGCTCTGAAATGGCCAACATGGTCACCATGGCAAAGGCTTCATTGATCTCATACAGATCCACCTCATCTTTACCCCAACTGACTTTGTCGAGCAGTTTGTTCATGGCGCCAACAGGTGCGGTGGTAAACATTGAAGGCTCTTGCGCGTGAGTGGTATGACCCTTAATGGTCGCCATGACATCGAGCCCTAGTTCAGTTGCTTTAGCACGCGTCATCAGCATCAGCGCTGCGGCGCCATCTGAAATTGAACTTGAATTTGCGGCAGTTATGGTGCCGTCTTTAGCGAATGCCGGGCGAAGTGTTGGGATTTTATCTGGGCGGGCGTTACCCGGCTGTTCATCGATATCAATAACTGTGTCGCCGCGACGATTAGAAACGGTGACTGGCGAAATCTCATCGTTAAATGCACCTGAGTTAATGGCGTTACTGGCTTTTTCCAGTGAACTGAGCGCAAAGCTATCCATCTGCTCTCGGGTTAACTTAAAGTCATCAGCCGTATTTTGTGCAAATGTGCCCATCGCGCCACCCGTGTAGGCGTCTTCAAGACCATCGAGGAACATGTGGTCCAGCACTTTGCCGTGCCCCATACGCATACCGCTGCGGGCTTTATCGAGTAAATATGGTGCTTGGCTCATGCTTTCCATACCACCAGCGATCACGACACTAGCACTGCCCGCTTTAATTAAATCATGGGCTAGCATGACGGTTTTCATCCCTGAGCCACACACTTTATTAACGGTCGTCGCGCCAACAGATAACGGCAGCTCAGCACCTAATGTTGCTTGACGAGCTGGTGCTTGGCCAAGACCGGCTGGCAATACACAGCCCATCAACACTTCATCAACTAAATCGCCTGCAAGTCCGCTTTGCTGCATCAAGCCCTTAATCGCTGTTGCCGCGAGCTTTGGCGCTGCAACACTCGATAATGCACCTTGGAACCCGCCCATAGGGGTGCGCTTTGCTGCAACAATAACAATATCTTGGTCTGACTGAACTGAACTCATAATTACTCCGGTAATACGCTAGTTAACCTTTATTAGAACGAGTCTAAAGCCGCTCTATCTGTAGGGGCTGCAGCTTTGCTGATTGACTGTTCTCAGGTTATCGCCTAGCTAACATAAGTGTGATCTTGCTCAATATTTAACACTGTGACGTTTACGCGAACGTAAAGCAAGGCTTGATTGGTCAAACATCTATCAAAGTATGAGGCGGAGTTGTCACATAGAATTTACACGAAGGTAACGACTACCGGATAAGCGAGAAGTTATTGCTACAGCCGCTAAAGTAGCTGTTGAAGTAATAGCGTCCTAGGCTAAGGAAACTACATGAAAGCGAATGATTGCAGCTTGGCTCTTGCTCTTGCTCTTGCTCTTGCTCTTGCAAATGAAAGAAGTGATAAAAAAAGCCGATACGCTATCGCTGTATCGACTGTTTGTGTCTGGAACACTTATGTCAGATTGCCAGGGATGGCAAGAATCTGACCTTGTGTCTGGAACACTTATGTCAGAT
>NZ_JBRILQ010000067.1:0-16964 GCF_052977045.1 Shewanella sp. 125m-7 | reverse complement strand
CTGGTATAGACTAAGTTAACTCTGGTATAGACTAAGTTAACTCTGGTATAGACTAAGTTAACTCTGGTATAGACTAAATTAACTCTGGTATAGACTAAGTTCATTCTTGTATCGCCTAAGTTAAGTAAGCGCTACACTTGCCAAACTAAACGGCACGCTTATAGGCGTGCCTTTGTCTAACTAATTTTTTGGTCAATACTGGCCAACTATGAGCACACACCATGATTGTTGATACATTAGCAAACCGCGAAATCTACTGCGCTATAAATCCACGTATTGCAATAGCCCTCGAACACCTTGCTACAACCGATTTTAGTCAGGTTAAAGCGGGAAAATATGAACTGGATGGCAAAAACCTGTTCGTGATTGTTAATGACTATCAAACTCTGCCTAAAGAGCAACAGGCCTTTGAAGTCCACCAGCAATATATTGATGTGCAATTTGTCGTTAGCGGTGAAGAAGAGTTTGGTTACTTGCCATTGGCGGCGCAGTCACCGTCTAAAGCCTATTTTGCTGAACACGACTTTGCAGGCTACGACTATGAATCAAATAAGCATGACGCTGCATTTATCCCGTTAAAGGCTGGCATGTTTGCACTATTTTTCCCTGGTGATATCCATATGCCAGGCGCAGGAGATACTGCTAGCCAAGTCAGAAAAGTGGTCATTAAAGTCAAAGTCTAACCGCCCTACTTTCTATACCCAAGCTACTTCAAGATGCTCGTTTCAGCGAGAATTTATTGGCTACTAACCAAGGCGCAGATTTGTAAGCATAGTCGCTCTACGTTAAAAATCGGCAACGCAGAGTAGAAGCCAATAAAACTCGCCCTTCGGGAGTGACTCAGCGTATCTACTTCTGTGTCAAATAAGTTTAAAAGGGAATGCCATTCCAGCACTCATTTTCCTTGAATTAAACACGCTGAGATCACTCTGAATCCTGCATCTTGAGGTCACTTGGGTATATACATCCAAAGATGCCAATATCGATAAGTAGCCTAGGTTAAGTCCACCCGAGTAGATGCTCTATTCTAGAAAGCGCCATACAGGCGCTTTTTATTTCTTTAACCGTTTACCGCTCCTCTCTTTCTGCTCACAATCTCTTGCCACCGTGAACCTTTATTTGCAAAAACGTGACCTTGATCATTATTGTTAAGCTGCTAATATAGCCACTTAGAATTAGTTATACCAAAAAAGAATATAAAGATTCAAACAATACAATAATAAAAACAAAGAGCCTTGAATAATGAATAGTCACAATGAGTTAAGCCAAATCTATCTTGATGCCAACGCAACGACGCCAGTGTTGCCTGAAGCCGCAAGCGCTGCGTTATCAGCCATGGAGACTCTATTTGGTAACCCGAGTAGCAGCCATATTACCGGACTAAAAGCCAAAAATTTGATGGAGCAAACTCGGCGACGCGCTCAGGCTTTACTGGGAAGTGGTGACGGAAAACTCATTTTTACTAGCGGGGCAACAGAGGGGATCCAAACCGCTATCCTATCGGCGCTACTTGCAGCGAAACCGCAGATCCAAATAGGACAAACCTACAGCGTGCTCTATGGCGCAACTGAGCATAAAGCGGTACCTGAGTCTCTCAAGCATTGGCTAAAAGTGCTAGATATAGCCGCAGAAGTAACAGCCATTCCAGTCGATCGATTCGGCTTACTCGATCATGATTTTATTCGCCAACATGCACCAAATGCGCTGATGGTCTGCACCATGGCGGTCAATAATGAAACGGGTGTATATCAAGACCTCAAGCAACTAGAGCACACCATTCGTAGTGCGAACCCCGCCACGTTCTGGATGGTCGACTGCGTGCAAGCACTGGGCAAAACATCACTAAACCTAGAGCAAACCAGCATAGATTACGCCCCCTTTAGTGGTCACAAACTCTATGCACCGAAAGGGATCGGCTTTGTCTATATTCGTGAAGGTGCGCCTTTCACGCCCTTTATTGCAGGTGGAGGACAAGAGAGTGGCTTACGTTCAGGCACTGAAAACTTACCTGGCATGGCAGCGCTTAACGTGATTTTTAATATGTTACTGCGCACACAAGACTCAGCTTTTAGTGACGGTAAGGCGTTACAGAGATATCGACAACAGCTTGCCGATACTTTAACGGAGTGCTTCCCACGGATAGTATTTAATAATAGTTTTAAGCACAGCGTGCCTACGACGATCAATTTTGCAGTGCCCGGTTTTAGCAGCAAAGAGATTATGGACCTCTTTGATGCCGCCAACATTCGAGTCAGCTCAGGCTCGGCTTGTAGCTCTAAAGTCACTCGTAGCTTTGTGCTCGATGCCATGGGCCTTCCCGCTTGGCAAAGTGAGTCAGCCATTCGCATGTCGTTCGGTCCAGCGATGACCCAAGCCGAGGTCAACATGGCTTGTGAACGGATCCAGACGGCATCGCAAGCCTTAACCAAAAGCTGTTTAATCCTCGACCAAAACCAACAGGTTACAGATAAGGCAGAGCTTGATGGTTTATTACAGCTACGTTCTGGTGCAAGCTGCACTTGGGTCTATGTCGATAGCGCCAGTAAGCAGGCACTGATTATCGACCCGCTACCAGAACTACAGCAAAGGCTCGATACACTGCTGCAGTGCCAGCAACTCACCCCAGTTGCTATTATCGACACCCACGGACATGCAGATCATGTTTCAGGGCGTGAAGTCTTGGCTAACCGTTACTTAGCCGAGCAAGATAGCGATATATTAGGCTGGCCGTATCAGAGTCAAACCCTCGAGTATTTAGATGCTCAGTATGAGGCGATTACGATTGGCGCACTGCAATTAGTTAAAGTCCCTACACCTGGGCACACTAGCGATAGCATTAGTTTGCTACTTTGCCCAACAGATTTAGAGATTCAAAATAGCCTGCAACAGGCTAAATATGCATTCTGTGGTGATACCATCTTGATGGGCAGTCTAGGTCGAACCAATTTTGACTCTAGCTCAAGCTCTGCGCTATTTCGCAGCCTTAAACTGCTCAATAAAACTATCTGTCCTGATACGCTAATTTGTGCCAGCCACGATTACAATAATGAATTTACCACCAATCTCACAGCCGAAGTCGCCCGCAACCCCTTACTCAATGCCGTGCTCTTAGAGCAAATTTCAGAGGCTGACTTTATCGCCCGTAAAACACTATTAGATAGCCATCTTAATGATGACGTCGGCACCGAGATCATGTGCGGCGCCTTTGTAGACGATTGCGATAAATCTGCCATTAGAGAATATGACGGTCAAAGTTTGGCGACTGCAATGGCGGGTAATCACCAGATGCAGATCATCGACATTCGAGAACCTCATGAATATGCCCTTAATCACTCACAACAATCGAGTCAAAATGTGCCTTTAACCCGTCTGGTACAATTTATCCAAGAGCATCAACACCAAAAAGACAAACCTTGGGTACTTGTATGTCGTAGCGGTAGCCGCTCTATGATCGCCGCACAGGCGATGCACAGATTAGGCTTTGCACATATCTCTCACCTCAAAGGTGGTTATGCACTGTGTCATTAGCGGTAACTTTTTAGGCACTACATTCTTTAGTCACAGCCCTTAAGTGTCAGGCCTTAATATTGGTATTATTAAAAAAGCCCCTTGCAGATAACTGCTAGGGGCTTTTTACACTCAGATGAAAACAGCAATAGCAGCTATTTTGCCGCCACCATTACCGAGCACTGTTTAGGTTTGACCTTAACTTTTTTCTTCTTTTGCTTAGGCTTAGTCTCAGGATTTTTGGCTTTAACCACCTGAGTTTGAGTTAATTGTTGCCTCCACCATCCCAGCTCACCACAGCCATTACCGCTGGGGATCTTAGCCTGATCACGACAAAAAGGATTATCTTTGGGGCAACTTAGTCTCACGTGCATATGATAAGTATGCCCCCACCAAGGACGCACCTTTGCTAGCCAAGCATCATTGCTTAAGCCTAAATTACACAAGTGCTGTTTAATTACCGGACTGACAAAAACCCTTGCGACACGCTCATCCTCTGAGGCCAGTTTTAGCATTTGAGTCTGTGCGTTAGACCATAGCTGGGTATTGAGTTTGAACTGTTTTTTATTGACGAGCTTAAGTGGTGAGGGCTGCTCTCGTTCGACTTCGCTCAGCGTTTCGCTGGTTTGCTTAAGCCAAATATCCACATCAAGTCCTATCTGATGGCTGCTATGGCCTTGGGTAAAGTTACCTCCCCTTGGCATCGACATATCAGCAACCAGAATATCACTGAATCCTTGCTGATTAAGCCTGGCTGAATAATCTTCAATAAATGCAATCAACCTGGGGTGGCCGTAATATCTCTGCCTCATAGTACGGATAACTTGATAGCCTCGCCCCATTAACGGCAACGCTTTAGCCCCTTTTAAACAGCCATTGGCATAACTCCCTATCGCACTGGCTTGACTACCATAAGTGGTATTAACCGCCTCCCATGGATTAGCGACGACGGTAGGGACATAAGCAAGGCTCGCGCCCACCAATAAACATCCCCGTAGCCAATAGTTCGAGATTTGCTTAGTTACTGACATCCTTTTCACGCCTAACAAACGACTCACCATGGTAGCTCCCATATCATCCCCATATCGCCCGACAAATAGCCCAACAAATTTCGACCTTCATTAAAGCGTAGCTGAAATTGATTAACGCCTTGCGTCACTATGATGAAAACATCAGTCTAAGTCGGTTATACCAATCGGTATCACAAGGTGATCGACTCAGTGTGTTTTTGGCGAACTAATTCAAGGCGGATGGATGATGGAATGCTTGTTTCCTTGCGAAGTCATTTAACGCAAAAGCCAGAGGCCGCATGCAATCCTTGCAGGCGAGATGTCGCCTATCACTGCATAGCGTTTTTTACTGTTTTAATCAAACTCATGAATATGAGTATCTGCCGTCTGAATTCCCCCATAATAAAATAGTTAAAAAAAAGCGGAGCAATCCTGCTCCGCGAACTAAATCTGCCAGCCATGCTGGCACTTTATTCATTAAGATGGTTAGGCATAACCGCAAGCTAAGTTGTAACTCGCCCCTTAATGATTAAAGTACAATTTTTAAGACTCGCAAACCGTAGCCAAAAAACAAGAAAGAGACGTAATGGCAGACTAATGCGTTACGCATACTCTCAAGCTCCCTCAACTGTCCTTAGTAAAGAAGTAATACGGTAAAAATTTGTACCAACCTCCGCCGCTCAAATGAGCGGCGGAGGTTTAAACTATGACTTACGCCCTTGATATAACCAACGATAAAGCGTCGGTAAAACGAGCAAGGTCAGCGCAGTCGAGCTAAATAGACCACCAATAATCACCACGGCTAATGGCTGCTGGATCTCACTGCCGACACCCGATGAGATCAGAATTGGGATCAAGCCTAGCGCCGAAGTCAGAGCCGTCATCAGTACTGGACGTAAACGACCAACCGTACCTTCGTAAACCGCATCATAGAGCGACTCTTCCGTTTCTTCTTCAACACTGGCTCGACGCTGATTGATTGAATCGACCAATACCACCCCGTTCAGTACCGCCACACCAAATAGCGTGATAAAACCAATAGAGCTAGGCACTGACAGATAAGTACCACTGGCAAATAGCGCGACAACACCACCAATCAAAGCTAGGGGTACGTTAGCCATGATCAAGCCCACTTGCTTTACTGAACCAAATGAGAAATAAAGTAGTAGCGCAATCAATGCGATAGAAATTGGCACAACTAACATGAGCTTTTGCTGCGCACGCTGCTGGTTCTCATACTGGCCGCCTACAACAACAGTGTAGCCAGCGGGTAGTCCAGCCTGAGGCACTATGGCATATATGTCATTAACCACAGAGCCCATATCGCGATCGGCAACGTTAGCCTGCACCACAACGCGGCGTTGCACATCGTCACGGCGAATGTTTGGTGGCGCCATCTCAATCACCACATCGGCAACTTCACCAAGACGAACAGTCGCGCCACTGACGCCTGTTAGCAGTAAGTTTTCTAATGCATCAGGAGAGCTGCGATATTGCTCGGCTAAACGGACATAAATGTCGTAACGTGCATTACCATCGATGACTTGGCCTGCACTGCCGCCGCCAATACCTTGGCTAACTAACGCCATGATTTCATCAACACTGATACCATATCGTGCCAATTGATCACGCTTAGGGCGCACCACTAGCTGAGCTTCACCACTTACCTGCTCTAATGATACGTCTACAGCACCTGGGATCTGTGAGACTAAATCTGTCAGCACTTGGCCACGCTCAGACAACACATCTAAGTCTGGCCCAAAGATCTTAATCGCTAACTGCGCTTTAACGCCTGATAGTAATTCATCAACACGAGTCGCAATCGGCTGCGAGAAGGTAAATAGCAGACCAGGATAGACGTTAAGTTTCTCCTCCATCTTACGTTGCAATTCAAAACGATTTGCCGCGCTTTCCCACTCATCAACTGGCTTCAAACCGATATAGATCTCGATGTTATTCACCGGCTCCGGATCGCCACCCAGTTCAGCGGCGCCAATACGGCTTAGAGCATAATTAACTTCAGGGAACTCAAGTAGCAATGCTTCAAGCTTTGGAGCAACATCTAAAGATGTCCCCAAGCTTGCTGTTGGTGCCAACGTCACACGTAGGTTGATAGTGCCCTCTTCAAGCTCAGGCACAAATTCGGTACCCAATCTTGGTAACAACATCATACTCATGGCAAACATAACGACTGCTGCGATAACCACTACTTTAGGGTTGCCCATAGTGGCTGTTAGCAGCTTACGGTAAACAGACTCTATTGGCTTAAGTACCGCACTTTCACGTAAAACAACGCCACGTTTAAATAGGTATACCGCAAGCGCTGGTACCGCGATCAAAGCCACCAACAATGCCGATATCATCGCCAGAATAATACTCATAGCCATCGGCTGGAATAGCTTGCCTTCGACCCCTTCTAGAGCAAACAGTGGCGCAAATACGACAATGATAATCGCAGTTGCGAAGAAGATTGGACTACACACCTCTTTAGCCGCCAGCATGACGCGCATAGCAATACCGCCACTAGCCTCATCGTGAACGCTATTTTGAGTACCATCTTCATCGCTATGGTAAGGGTTCGCCTCACCTGATGCTCGCTGTTGTGCATTGGCTAAATGGCGTCTGTCTGGCTGAGTAAGATGCTTGAAGATGTTCTCCACCATCACCACTGAGCCATCCACCAGCATACCAATCGCCACGGCTAAACCACCTAGCGACATCAAGTTTGCAGACATGCCAAAATAAGACATCACCAACAGTGCAAGACCGATAGAGACCGGAATAGACAAGAGTACTAGCATAGTCGCGCGAATATTGACCAAAAACAGGGCCAAAATCACCACGATAAACATAAATGCCATCACTAAGGCATCACGCACGGTTGTTACAGCTTGATTCACGAGATCAGATTGGTCATAGAAGACTTCAAACGACACACCATCGGGTAGCGCTTGCTCAATCATTGCGGTGCGTTCACTAATATCGTCGATTGTCTCTTTAGTGTTTGCGCCCATACGTTTAAGCACAACACCTGCAACCACTTCACCTAGATTTTGAGCGTTACCCGCCTCATCACGGCGTGTCATGGTCACCGCGCCTACACGGATCTCACTGCCGTAATCGACCTTGGCAATATCGCCAACACGCACTGGCGTACCCGCCACTTCGGTCAGAGGTATTTGTGCGATGGCTTTAAGGCCTGCGTCACCTGCGGGTAATAAACCATAACCACGCACTACGAGCTGCTCTTGGCCTTGGTCCATAAACCAGCCACCCGCGTTACGGTTATTGCTCTCTAACGCGCTAGTAACTTGCGCCATAGATAAGCCATAACTCATGAGTTTGTTTGGCTCAACTTGCACTTGGTACTGACGCACATCACCACCAAACGATAAAACCTCAGTCACGCCGCCCACAGGCATCATGATAAGTTTTACCATGTAGTCGTTGATACTACGCAGCTCAGCAGCATTCACTCCAGACTCTGGTGTGGCGCGCAAAATATATTGATAGATCTGTCCAAGACCCGAGGTATTCGGACCAATTTCAGGCACTCCGACCCCATCAGGGATCATCTCGCGCGCAGCCTGTAACTGCTCAAACACCTGCTGGCGTGCGAAATAAATATCCGTGCCTTCAGCAAAGACCACCGTCACAATCGACAAGCCTGTTCGTGAAAGAGATCGCACTTCAGTCACTGCTGGTAAGGCATACATCGCCGACTCAACTGGGTAACTGATCAGCTTTTCAACTTCTTCAGCCGCTAAACCTTCAGCAGCAGTATTCACCGTTACCTGAACGTTAGTCACGTCAGGAAAAGCATCTAGATTGAGTTTTGGTAACATAGCGATACTGGCAATAACTAAGCCAATTAGCGCAAGCACGACCATCAGACGGTTGCGAATAGCAACGTCTATGAGTTTTTGTAACATCGCGGCAGCCTCTTAGTGATTGTGGATATCGAAACCAGATTTCGCTTGTTCTGATGCGAGGAAAAACGCACCTGAAACAACAACCTGAGCATCTTTCGCCAACCCACGAACTAAGTTCATGCCACGCTGACGCTCAACCACTTCAATCTCTAGTGCTTCGAAACCTTCTAGGCCTTGAATAAACACCTGCCAGTGACCATCACTACTGCGAGTTAATGCCGAATCAGGCAAAATCACCCCGCCTTTTGAAGTATCAGGAAGATACAGTTCGGCAAATTGACCTGCGTGCAATACATGACCTGCATTTTCAAATGCCACTAAGATCTGCTCTGTACGAGTCACGCTATCAAGTTCATGCGAGCGACCAATAATGGTGCCCTCTAAACTCTTATCACCCACTTTCACCACGGTTTTACTACCAATACTGACTTTTTCAGCTTGCACTGGTGTCAACTCAGCCTCTACCCAAAGGTGTGACTCATCAGTTAACTGCATTAGCGCTGTACCTGCAGGTATAATTTGACCTAACATGGCGATATCTTGCTGAACACGGCCGCTAATTGGCGCAATCAACTGATAACTGCCGATAGTTTCTGGTGCATTAGCTAAGGCTTTAATCTGTGCTGGTGTCATCTTCATCGCTTCTAACGTGGCGCGCTTAAGCTCGGCATCCACTTGAGCTTGCAAGCGACGACTCGCGCTGACAGCGCTAGCACTCATGCGCTTCACTCGGCTCCACTCAGCGGCAGCGTTAATATAATCCGCTTGCGCCTGCGCGACTGCAACACCACCCAATGTCAGTAAGACATCGCCTTGAGTGACTTCTTGCCCAGGAACAACGCTTCTTTTTAATATGCGAACATCGACCTGAGGAGCAATGGTGACGGTTCTGTCTCGATCCACCACCAAGGTCGCTGTGGCGACCGCTTCTAGACTAAAGGTTTGCTCACTCAATTGAGCGACTTCAATCTTTGCCAATGCCAATTGCGCAGCAGTCAGCTCGATACCGTGAGCTTCTTCCGCTTCTTCTGCACCATGGCCGTGGCCGTCGTCTTTTAGCTCTTCTGCATCGTGATCATGACCATCATCTTGTGGCTTCGCTTGGTCAGCGTCGTGATCATGACTGTCACCATGGGCGTTGGCTTCTTCGGCGTTATGCTCGTGAGCATCATCTTGTATTTTCAGCAAAGTGATCTCTTCAGCACCGTGATCATGGTCATCGCCGGCGGTCGCAATTGTCGGCAATACAAACGCTGTGGTTAATGACATCAACAAGCCAAAGCTCATTGCACGAGTAATTGTATTTAGTCCGAATACGTTAGATTTTACAGTGCTGTTCATATTGTTAAGCATCACTTGTTGTACCCTTGAAGTATTTGTCGTTTTCATCATCTAGACCTTTATCTCTTCTGCTCAAGTGCTACCGCATTGGCACCTTGAGTTGATAGCTGACTATTGAGGTAGCCTTCCAATTGCCCACTTGCTCCCATCCAACTAAGCCAGCTTTCATACAGGGCTGACTCGAGCGTTAAACCTGCTATATAGCTGCTGCTCATCTGCCTTTGGCCTTGTAGGTAATCGCTAGTATTGATGTCGCCTGTTTGCCACTGTTGTGACAATGACTGGGCAGCCTTAGCTCCAGAAGTTAGCACCAGTTCACTCCAATCTTGATAGCGCTCTGTTAGCCTTGGAAGACTTAATGAAAACTGTTTTTGTTGCTGTAACAACACGCGTTCCTCACCAAGATAGGTTTGTTCTGCAATCACAATACCTTGATTCGCGACAGCGATTGCCTCGCTATAGTTATTTCTGAACTGCAGGGGAATGGACACGCCAACACCGAATTTATTCTCATCACCTTCACGCTCAGCGCTAAGACTAATACTCGGGTCAGCACTACCATCTGCCTTTGCTTGTTCAGCGGCAACTTTGGCAACGAGCACTTGCTGGTAAGCACTTTTAAGTGCTGGCAGCTCAGGTGATATCTCTAAACGACTTGCTTGTAGAGTCAATGCATTAATGAAGTCTTCAAACGGCAGTTCAAATTCACCAAATAGAGCCAATACAGCTCCATCTGCAACAATTGATGCTTGCTCAGCTAAAGCGTATTCAGCAGCATTATTAGCCACATCAAGTTGCATTAACTGCAGTTCCACACTCGACATATCGCCCACTTCGGTACGCTGACGCGCAATATCGAGTTGCCCCTTAGCCAGTTTGAACTGCTGTTTTTGGAACTCCAACACCTTGCGAGCTTGGTTTTGGTTAGTTAACGCTTGTAATCTATCGGCTAGCATTTGATTGCGTTCTAGCGTGATAGTAGACAGTACAATTTCACTTTCAAGCTGTGCGATACGAGTCGCAACTCCACGCTTATCACCCCAATCGACAGTCTGACTGATCTCTAGGCTATAAGTGTCATCGGTGGCATTTTGGTAGCCAAGACCAAGCTCTGGGTTATAAACAGCCTTATCTGACGCAGCAATGCTTAATTGCGCCTGTTGCTGACGCGCGGTCTGGGCTTGCACTTCAGGCAAGCTATTAAAGCGTTGCATCACTTGAGGAAGCCAGTGATTAAACTGCCCCATATTAGCTGTAGTGGCGCCAATCTGCGCTTGGGACATCTGCTCGCCAGCTTGTGACTCGCTACTCCCAGCCTGCGCCGTCATAGCTGAACAGGCCAATAGGCTTAGCTGCAGACTGGCGATTATCGTTTTTTTCATCGCGGATCCTATCTCCCCGGCTGGGCGCCCATAAGGCCAATAACACTCAGCGGATATAGACGCTGTGCGTGATTAGCGGGATGCGGTTAGCTCGGGTGTAAATCGATATTAGTCAGCATGGATCCGGTTACCTATCCCACGTTGACCTAATGAATATCAAGTCAATCACCGGATATGGCAAGATCCATACAGTAATTTGATAAAGATTTGGCGAAGTGAAAATAGGCTACACAGCTTATGCTGCTATAGGTGAAAATCACCTAGCCGAATTTCAACCCCGATAGGTTAAACGATTGGAGGACGGTAATCTGGACGTTGTTCTGGAGGTAAATACTGCGCATCGATGCTGTTTAACTCATCGCTCACAGGTATAGATGGCACCATAGAGACGATTGACATTGCTGTCACATGACCACCGTGACAAGGGCAATCAAGACATAACTCAAAGCTTTTCGATTCGGTTTTACTGACCGTATGGCTATGTTGAGTCTCATCAGCATTAACTTCTTGCTGTTCGATTGAGCAGCTACAGTCTACACATTGAGCGAACGTCGTAACATCGGCAATAAACTCAAGATGGGGGTGCGGCGCACTTTCTTCTTCGTGATCTCCTAAATGTAACTGGTGCGCGCCCAAATTGCCGCCTGCAAATTGCAGTACAACAACGGCGATCAGCACAGCTGCCATTTTATAAAGAGATTGAGGAGTAAATAGACGCAAACTTCACCTAGTGATTTGGTTTATAAAGCTAACAATAAACGTATTGTAGCGATTAAGACCCGCATGATAGCGCAAAGTTCACTTCAAACAAGATATTATCTAGCACTTAGTGAACTTGCTCTCGTTTTCAATGCGAGTCAGTTAACCTATTGATATTTACTTAAATACACAGTGCTTAGCGTAATCAGCTGCTTCATTAGCAGTCCAGTCTCCAGAGGGTTTTTCTTTCATCTGCTTACACCAAGCTTCACTGCCTACTTCAGGAGAACATGCACTAAGCCCGAATACCAAAGCACAAACTAATGAGAGACCTGATAGTTTAGATAAAGACATTTTAAATCCTTCTATTAAAAGCGGTAATAATTACTGTTGGCCGATTATAGCAAGATTAATTGCCCGTACGTGCCGCAATCCATTCAGTAGCCAACTGTTTTTGCTCCAGTGGATACCAAGCCACTTCACCTTGCATAAATGGCCCCATAAGCCTTACCGCATTACCAAACCAGTCTGGGCCACCGACAAGCACTAACGCATCAAAATTTGGTAACTGTACTTCACCGCTTCCAGTTAACGATTGCTGCTGCCAGCCTTCGAGTAAAACATCGGCTTCTACGTAGATACAGACCTTACCGCTGGTATCGCGATAACTCTCAATGAGTGGCTGCATGATCTGACCGTAATCTTTGGTAGATAAGCGACCACTGGCAAATAAACTGATCACGCCCTTAGCAATATCGGGGATCTTACACAGCATACATCGGCTCCGTAATTCTAATAATGAGTTACTGATTGCTTGATAATAGCAAACCCGCCGTGAAGGAAAAGCGCACTGTGCCCTTATTTCGGCTAAAAGTCTGTTAATATTGAGTAAAGGATTAAGAGCCTACGCCTAGTTCCGCGTCAGGTAAACCACCAATTAATAGGCGCAGCGCTTTGGCAACGATAAAAATATCAAATTCAGTATCGATTCAAGACAGCGAACTCGAGTGGCAATTTATTCGCTCAAGTGGCGCTGGCGGCCAACACCTCAATAAAGTGTCAACGGCTGCGCAACTCATTTTTGATATCAAAAGCTCTTCATTACCAGAGTATTATCAACAGTGCTTACTCTGCAAGGCTGATCATCGTATTACTAAAAGCGGTAAAATCATCATTAAATGTCAGCAAAGTCGTAGTCAGGATTTTAATCGCCAAACTGCACTTGAGCAGTTTGTTGTCTTAGTAGCCAGCGTTAATGCTGTGCAGAAAAAACGCATTGCAACCAAACCGACCAAAGGTAGCCAACGTCGCCGAGTAGATACAAAAAAACAGAAAGGGGCCACCAAAGCCCTCAGACAAAATAAGTCTAACTTTTAACCCTTGAGCCAGAGTCGAGAAAGGTGAGTCGAGATGAGAAATACTCACAAACTTTAGCTATATCTCTACAATGTTCGACAAGCAGCAGTTTTTTTGTTGAAATCAACGCTATAAGCGCATACTAATCTGCGTTCACAACAATGTATTCCAAGGGAATTGTCATGAGCAGCCAAGCAAAAATCTTATTAGTTAATGGTCCTAATTTAAATTTACTCGGACGCCGTGAACCAGGACATTATGGCCATCATACGTTAGATCAAATTGTCGATGAGCTGAAGCAGAGTGCAACCCAATCCGGTGTGCAGTTAGAGCATATTCAATCGAATGCCGAACACGTACTGATTGAAGCCATTCACAACAGCGATGCCGACATGGTGATTATCAACCCCGCCGCCTTTACCCATACCAGTGTGGCCCTTAGAGATGCGCTGCTTGGGGTCGCCATTCCATTTATTGAAGTTCACTTATCAAATGTACATAGTCGTGAGCCATTCCGTCACCACTCTTACTTTTCCGATAAAGCGATTGGTGTTATCTGCGGCTTAGGCGCTCAGGGGTACCAATTTGCACTGCAAGCCGCTATTACACGTTTAAGCGCCACCGAAAAATATTAAGGTCATCCCAGCTCATGGATATTCGTAAAATAAAAAAATTGATCGAGTTAGTGCAAGAGTCTGATATTGCAGAACTTGAAATTAAAGAAGGTGAAGAGTCGGTACGCATTTGTCGCCACAGCCCTGTACCGATGCAAGCAAACATGCAAGCTTTTCTCGCACCAGCAAGCAGTGTCGCAGCAGCAACGCCACGCCCAATAAGCTCAGAGCACGCTGATGTTGAAAATAACGAAGCACATCAACTGTTATCGCCTATGGTTGGTATCGTTTACCTCAACGATAAACATAGCCAACAGCCACTTTGCACTGTAGGTCAAAGCATTCAGGTTGGAGACGTGGTTTGTACTATCGAAGCCATGACGATGAACAATCGAATCACCGCTGACAAAACGGGCGTCATTAGCGCCATTTTAGTCGATGACGGTCAACATATCGACTTCGAACAAGCCATATTGGAAGTTGAGTAACGAGATAACCACAACAGCATTTAATAAGGACCTCTATGATACTCATTACCGGTGCTAGCAGCGGATTAGGTGCGGCACTCGCTCAACAATATAGTGAACAGAGCGCTGTTTTTGTTAGCGGCCGTAATGCAGAGCGTTTACAGCAAGTCACTAGTAATACTCATCAGCCTTGTCAGTCTAGGGTTGCTGACTTATGCGATGCCAGCGAAGTAGAAGCCCTGTTCGACTCCCTGCCACAAACGCCCTCGATGATTGTGCACTGCGCCGGCAGTGGCTACTTTGGTCCTATAGAGACCCAATCACCAGAGGCCATTCAAGCACTACTCAATAACAACGTCACCTCTGCAATATTCTTACTACGCGAAGCCGTTAAACGCTATAAAGATCAAGCAGTGACCGTGGTTATTGTCATGTCGACCGCGGCATTAGTGGCTAAAGCAGAAGAGTCGACTTACTGTGCAGCAAAATGGGCCGTCAAAGGCTTGGTCGAATCCGTGCGGTTAGAGCTTAAAAAGAGTCCGATGAAATTGATTGCTGTCTACCCAGGCGGCATGGACACTGACTTTTGGGCTACGACAGGAAGAGATACCAACACCAGCAGCTTTATGAGCGCAGATGAAGCCGCAGGCATGCTGAAACAAGCTTTACAAAGCACAGTTCATGGTTATATTGCTGATATTACTATCGCTCGCGGTTAAGCCTAATAATAGCGGTGCATATTCACCGCTAAATTAAATGAAATAATCCCAAGGTTTTCTATACTTAGCGAACCTAAGATCAAACGAGCTTGACCTAGAGTCACGATAAGGAAAGTGGATGCGAACCTATTTACTATTTCTGGCGTTTTCGACTTTATGCCTTTTTATCGGCTACCACTCTTACTTCTTTATAATGCCGAGCGTAGAAGTCATCAATCAATCAGGGCAAATATTGACCCGAGTTGAAGTTAGCCTCCCCAGCAACAACTTAGTATTTGATAATATTGCCCCGACACAAACTAGCCGCATTCATTACAATACAGATCAAGCTGACGGGGACTATGCATATCGCATTCGTCTTTCATCGGGAGAATACATCAATGGCCGCTGCGGTTACGTTACTCACGACCAATATATGAAAGTCCTAGAGTTGACCATAGACAGCGACGATAAAGTAAGCTGTGTTGAATAAATTTATTCACTAAGTAATGCGGCGATCTGCTTGTAGCTGCTCTGAATATTTTGATAATCAATTTCAATCGAGTACAACTCGCCATTGACCAGCAAAACTAATGAGGGAAAACCTTGAATTGGTAAATGTCTGGTGCGGCTAATCTCTTCCTCTAACTTAGCGTTAGTGGCTTGGCTCATCAACGCCGTTGCAAACTGAGTACTATCAAGCCCCAATTTCTTAGCTAGCTCGATTAGTATCGCGTTATCAGAGGGGTTCTTCGCCTCTAAATAGTAAGCCCTTTGGATGGCGAGCAACATCTCTTTTTCAAGCCCGTGCTCTCTAGCCAGTATAGCGGCACGGCACGCAGGATAAGTCGAACGACGAGGCTGACACTGTTGCCAAAAATCGTAATTAAATTCAGCGCCTAACTCCAAAGCAATTCTCTTCCACGTTTGTTGCAAATATTGCTGCATCTCCTCTGGCATAGGCTCATCACTATCTGGGGCTAAACCACCTAATCGATACTCAATATTGAGCTCAGGGTAATTTGTCTGCAACTTTACTCGTAGCAACAACCAGGTCTGCCTATAACCCCAACACCAACTGCACATTGGGTCGTAAACATAATAAAGAATTGCCAAGTTCATGAAATGATTGCTCCTCAGTCCGTTTGAGGACTTATAGACTACCTAGTAAGATAAAAATGTCTAGCCATACCGACGCCTCCATCAATATATTTTGAAGTAATATTCTATGTGAGCAATGAGACAAAGTATGAAAAGCTAATCTATTGAACTGCGACCCACAAGAATGTGTGAGCGTCGATTATGCACAACTATATCAATGTAGGAGGTTTAGCAATCTAGGGCACCTCGATGCTTGATCTTCAAAAATGGTATTTATGCATGCTTAAGTGAATAAGCCACCTTAACGGATAGCGACATTTTAGATGAGTAAGCGTTCATTACTTTAAAAACGTCCAAACGTAAAAAAGCCCATTGCGTTAGCAACGGGCTTTATCGCTTCTCTTTCAAGAATACGGTTTTGTCTTCACTTTTACAAAAGTGAAAATAAAAGTGGCGCCTGGAAATGACCAAATCGGTTCGCGCAGCGAACACATGGGGGGCGGAGAGGTTGCGTTTACGTACGAAGTGCATTGCAATTTTGTAGCGCGTAGCTGCAAGCTGCGGAGCAAGGCACATAAATGTGCCGAATGCCAGAAACGTATGGATGCAGTTTCTGGCCAAGCTTAGCGGCGGGCGACCGTCAAGGCCTTTCCTTGGCATCCATGCCACCAAGGCATTTGTTAATCCTAAACATCAGATGGCGGAAGTGTCGATTATGCAGGATGCAATTATCAACCTCCACATGGTTATTGAGCCTCACGACGTTCGGTCTTTCTATTTCCCCATGTTCGAGTGGTCAATTCTCATAATAAAGAGGCCAGACAAAAACGAAAAAAGCCCGTTGCGTTAGCAACGGG
>NZ_JBRILQ010000066.1:0-17208 GCF_052977045.1 Shewanella sp. 125m-7 | reverse complement strand
CACTGGCACTGGCACTGGCACTGGCACTGGCACTGGCACTGGCACTGGCACTGGCACTGGCACTGGCACTGGCACTGATGAAAAGCCGTTACAAGTCGATAGTCAAGAACAAATTCAACAAGTTAAAGAAGATGGGGTTGTTGATACGGTCACTGGGCAACTTCAAGCACTCGGTACAGGCAATGATTCTGTCACCTGGTTTACCGAACACTCCCAGGGTCAATATGGCGACCTCGTTGTAGATGCGAGCACAGGACAATGGCATTACCACCTAAACAATCATTCAGCCCAAACCAACGCACTATCTGAAGGTGAGCAGCATACTGAGCAATTTGCCATCACAGCGACTGACAACCTAGGACACAAAGTTAATACTGTCATCAGTGTTGAAATTGAGGGCAGCAATGACCTTCCCACCATTTCAGGGCTGCACGCTGCCAGTCTAAATGAGATGGGCAATGTTGATACCGTTAACGGTAAGCTAATCACAACGGACCCAGACCATGGTGATAGCCTCAGCTGGGCAGTACCTCAGCCCCAAGGCCAATATGGCCAGCTCCTAATTGATGAAAAAAGTGGTGTTTGGCAGTATCAGTTGGACAACAGCTCACCGCATACCCTCGGCCTCCACGCCGGACAGGTGGCCAGCGAAACATTTAGAGTCACAGCAACGGATAGCTCTGGCTTACCTGTTAGCCAAATTGTGTCTATCTCTATCCACGGTACCGATGAGGTCGCCAGAATTAGCGGCGTATCCAGCGCATCGCTAACCGAAGATACCGATGTAAATGTTGGTTTTCTTCATACCGACGGCCAGCTGAGTCTGCTCGATCCCGATAGTGGGCAAAACCAGTTTGCAGCCACATCCTTGCAAGGTCAGTTTGGTGCTTTAACCATCAATAACTTAGGTCACTGGACTTACACCGCGGATAACTCGCAAGCGGTCATTCAAGGGCTCAAGTCAGGTGAGTCGTTAACCGATACTCTCAGTGTTCACAGCGTCGATGGCACCGAGCAAAAAGTCACGGTGATCATTAACGGCACTGACGATAAAGCAATCATAGCAGGCACTTCCACAGCTTCTGTAACGGAAGATAAAGACGTTCATGCTGGTCAGCTTCGCGTTGATGGTGCCCTGAGCGTGACTGATGCCGATGCGGGACAAAACCAGTTTGCAGCCACATCCTTGCAAGGTCAGTTTGGTGCTTTAACCATAAATAACTTAGGTCACTGGACTTACACCGCGGATAACTCGCAAGCGGCTATTCAAGGCTTAAAAACCGGTGAGTCATTAACCGATACTCTCATTGTTCACAGCGTCGATGGCACCGAGCAGAAAGTAACGCTGACCATTAACGGCACTGACGATAAAGCAATCATAGCAGGCACTTCCACAGCTTCTGTAACGGAAGATAAAGACGTTCATGCTGGTCAGCTTCGCGTTGATGGCGCCCTGAGCGTGACTGATGCCGATGCGGGACAAAACCAGTTTGCAGCCACATCCTTGCAAGGTCAGTTTGGTGCTTTAACCATAAATAACTTAGGTCACTGGACTTACACCGCGGATAACTCGCAAGCGGCTATTCAAGGCTTAAAAACCGGTGAGTCATTAACCGATACTCTCAGTGTTCACAGCGTCGATGGCACCGAGCAGAAGATTAGCGTCACCATTAACGGCACTGACGATAAAGCAATCATAGCAGGCACTTCCGCAGCTTCTGTAACAGAAGATAAAGACGTTCATGCTGGTCAGCTTCGTGTTGATGGCGCGCTGAGCGTGACTGATGCCGATGCGGGACAAAACCAGTTTGCAGCCACATCCTTGCAAGGTCAGTTTGGTGCTTTAACCATCAATAACTTAGGTCACTGGACTTACACCGCGGATAACTCGCAAGCGGTCATTCAAGGGCTCAAGTCAGGTGAGTCGTTAACCGATACTCTCAGTGTTCACAGCGTCGATGGCACCGAGCAAAAAGTCACGGTGATCATTAACGGTACTGACGATAAAGCGCAAATTGGTGGCGTCGACACAGGCTCAATCACCGAAAATACCGCGGGTTTCGATATGTCACCCGACTATGCCCAACCAGGGATAGCCACACTTGGCAATAAAACGCTGTATGCCGATGGAAAGCTGACAATAACCGATCCTGATGTTGGCGAATCAGGGTTTGAACGCCAAGGAGGCAATGGTTATGACTACCACGGCACCTATGGAGACTTAATCTTACTCACCGATGGCACATGGCATTACCATGCTGATGCAGGGCATAGAGCAGGTAATGGCGGCAGCCCCACAGCTAGCGGCACCGCGATTGACCAACTCGGCGAAGGCCAAAGCCTAACCGATACCATTACTGTTCACTCAAAAGATGGCACAACACACGACATCGTTATCACCATTCATGGCAGTAACGACAGGCCTTATTGCTCATCAGAAGTGGTACTACAAAGTGGCAGCGAAGATACTCGCCAAACCATCACTGCAGCGCAGTTACTCAGTAACACTGTGGATGTTGATAAAAACGATGCAGGCTTACTCACCATTGCCAATCTGCATGTAGATCATGGCTCTATCAGCACCAATCCAGACGGTAGTTTCTCATTCAGTCCAGAAAAAGATTATAACGGCCAAGTCCATTTCAGCTATGACGTAAAAGATGGCCATAGCGGTGTAACTCATACTGGCGCAACGACTACATTAAGCGCAGTTCAAGATAACGCAGTCATTACAGGGCAAGATTCAGGTAGTGTCACTGAAGACAGGCATGTTTCTCCTGCAGTTTCATGGTTTGGTAATATGATAGAGACTCAAGGCCGGTTACATATAACTGATGCCGATTCAGGAGAGAACCATTTTGAATTTAGGTCATTTATCACAGATGCAATGCACCCACAATGGGCCCCCTATACCAGTGTTCTTGGAGGTCATCTCAGCATAGGGGCTAATGGTTTATGGGAATACAAAATAGATACAAGTAAAGCGGTTGTTCAAAATTTGGGCGCTGGTGAGATAGCTATTGATAAGGTTATTGTTCACTCAATTGATGGCACTGAACATGAAATTCAAATAAACATACACGGAACCAACGATACTCCAACGGTTACCGTTATTGCCTTGCCCCATGGTACAGAAGATGTCAGCTATCAAATGCAAGCCAATCAATTTGGCTTTGCTGATGTTGATTCAGGCGATACCTTGTACAGTGTTGCCATCACCAGCGCGCCTGACGCATCTACACAAGGCTCATTCTACCTCGATGGCAAAGCGGTTACTACCGGTCAAACCATTGCCGCTGGCGACATAAGTAAAATGCAGTTTGTCCCAGTCAAAGACTTCAATGGTGACGTTGATTTCAAGTACACAGTTAACGATGGCCACGCCGATTCAGTTGAAGCCAGTAACACTATCCATATCGAACCCGTGGCTGATCTCGCGCTCATATCTGGTGATACCTCAGGCCAAGCAACTGAAGATAGCCATATTGTTAATAGCGCATTCTTACAAGCCAGCGGCCAACTTAACGTCACCGATGCCGATACGTTAGAAAATAGCTTTCAAGCCGAAAACCTTCACCAGCAATCCGATGGAAGTGCATCAATGGGCGGTTTAGCCATGCAAAAAGATGGCAGCTGGAGCTATGTTGTAGATAATGCACGCACTGAAATTCAGTCTTTAGGAGTTAATCAGCAATTAATCGAAAAGTTCACCGTACATTCGACCGATGGTACTGAACAAGAGTTAATGGTAACAATTCACGGCACTAACGATGCACCAAGCTTAAGTTTTAACACTACCTCCAATACTAGCGGTCAGCTTTTAGGCGGTGATATCGATCAAGGTGATGCTCAGCAACTGCAATACGATGCCATTCTACCCCACGGTCAATTTGGTAACATAAGCGTTCACTCAGTTTCTGGTGCCTATAATTATCAGCCTTCGAACTCAATAGCAGGTATGAGTTACGATCCACAAACTCACACCTACACCGGCCACGAGGTCTTTGAAGTACGAGTAGGCGATAGCCACGGTAGTGAAACAAGAGAGTTTTTAACCTTTACCGTAACCGCAACCGTTTCAGCACCCGCGATAACGGGTGGTCAACCTACGATAAGTACTGCAATCAACTCAAGTCCACTGTTAACGACGCTAGCACCAACGGGGATCACTAATACGCCACCAGCAAACAGCGTCAATTTGGACCTAAATACCAGTAGTGATAGCGGCACATCAAATACTGATAACTTAACCAATGACAATACGCCAACAATCTGCGGCACTACCGATGTTCCTTTCTCTCAGGTCACTATTTATGACGGCACGGCCCCTGTTGGCCATGCGCTTTCGGATGCTAGCGGTAATTACACAGCCAACCTTTCAAGCCTTACTGACGGTACGCATAATTTATCTGCCAAGGCATTAGCACCATCATCTGTTTTACCTGTCTTTTCGCCACTACTCGATATCAAAGTGGATACCAGTACGGCAGCACCGAATGTCGACTTAACAGCAACTTCCGATTCAGGGATTTCAGATCACGATAACCTGACCAATGAGCACACGCCCGTTATTACAGGTACTGCTGAAGCCAACTCAACGGTAACCATTAGCGATGAGCATGGCACCATTGTCGCCACAGGAAGTGCCGACGCTAGCGGGACGTACCAGCTCACGACAAGTCACTTAGCTGAAGGCGTACATTCAATATGTGTCGCAGCTACCGATGCGGCTGGTAATCAAAGCCAATCAAGCCTAACGATTGAAGTCGATTACACCGCGCCCACTATCGCGAAGGTTAATTTGAAGACTGAAGCAGACCATCAACCGACATTCAGCGGCAGTGTCAGCTTAGACACGGCGCAAGTTGATATTGTAGTGAAGCAAGGCAGTCAAATCATTGAAACCCTACATGCCACATTAGATGGCAAAGGTGGCTACAGTGTTGATGCAAGCAACTTACCTGATGGTGTTTACGTCGCCTATATTCAAGCAACTGACAATGCTGGCAACCAAACGCCATCAGGTGCAGCAGGTATATTTGATCGCTTCAGCGTCGATACAAATGCCAATGCGCCAAGCATCAGCTTTGAAACAGCAGGCTCTGATCATATTTACAATGCTCAAGAGGTGGCAGTTGGAGCGCCAGGCACTATCACAGCGACAGTAGCTCTGCCTGCGGATACCAACCCCGCAGATATCCTCACGATTAACGGCAATAGCCATCAAATCAGCAACGCCGAATTTTTAGCTGGCAAAGTCGAGATAGACGTTGCCCCCGGCGCCACTGTTACCGCAAGCGTCACCGATCACTTAGGCAATGTTTCATCAATAACCCATGAGACAGCGCCAACAGCAGATTTAACCGCTGCGGCATTAACCTTATCCCTGACTCACGATTCGGGCATTGCAGGTGATCATATAAGCAACGATGGCTCATTGACTATTACAGGCCAAGAGCAAGGTGCCAACGTCGAATATTCAATGGATAACGGTCAAACATGGAGCCAAAGCTTTATCCCAGTGTCAGGGCACAATACTGTGAGCGTGAGGCAAACTGACCCTGCAGGTAATGTATCGCCAAGCACCCAGTTCACCTTTACTTTAGACAATCAAGTCGCAGCGCCCAGTGTTGCATTACAACATGATAGCAGCGCCCATTCGTGGCAACCTGCCGATCTCATCACTAAAGATGGCCAGTTAAATATTGCCACTGAAGCAGGCGCTAAACTGGAATACTCTATCGATGGCGGACATAGCTGGACGACACAGTTCACGCCTATTGAGGGCCAAAATAATCTGCAAGTGAGGCAAACTGATATTGCCGGAAATACCTCGGCAGCCACTAGCTTTAGTTATACCTTAGATACCACGCCAGTCACTGTCACTGTTGACCCAATCTCAAAAGATAATGCACTCAATGCCGTTGAGAATAATCAACCACTCGTGATCACAGGCACAAGCGCTAACATTGCCGCAGGCGATCAGGTCTATGTGAAGTTAGATGATAATAGTGTTTATGTTGCAACCGTGAAAGCAGACGGAACTTGGCAGCTAACGCTCAACGCAGCCGAGCACCAAAGCCATATGGCCGCCGATAAAAACTATCCCATTAAGGTAGGCGCAGTTGATGTTGCCGGTAACGTAACACCAGAAATAACCACCCATTTACTGGTTGATACTCAAAACCCAATCCCTCATATCAGCGTAAATCCAGTCACCGCCGACAACATAATTAATCTCGCCGAGTCAGGACAAAGTATTAATATCAGCGGCCAAGTCAGTGGTGACTTTAATACCGGAGATGCTATTAGCTTAAGCATCAATGGCGCTACAATTAGCTCACTTACAGGCTCCGTCGATGCTCAAGGGCATTACTCTATTGCCGTTCCTGCACAGACTTTAATTAAAGCGAGTATCCACAGTATTTATGCGATGGGGCAGCAACCCATTCACTCTATTGAAGCCACTGTTATCACCACAGATAGCGCCGGTAATCTCGGCAGCGCCACGACGGGCACACAAGCCTTTACCCTTGATACTCAGGCAAATGCAGCAATTCAGCTTGATCCCATCACCAGCGATAATGTTATCAACGCACAAGAGAGTGGTACCGATATTAGCGTGACAGGTCAAGTCAGTGGTGATGCACATCAAGGTGATATCGTTAACTTAGTTGTCGGGCAACATAGCTATAACGCAACGGTTGATCATAGCGGTCACTTCAGCGTTAATATCGCAGGTGCAGAGCTAGCCAACAACGCATCAATCACAGCAAGCGTTACCACCACAGATACTGCAGGTAATCCAGCTAGCGCCAGCCAAGTCTTGCACTATGCCACCGATACACAAGTGGGTATGCCAAGTATTACCTTTGAAAGCCCTGGCAGCGATCATGTCTACAGTAAAGCAGAAATTGCTCAAGGCCATACAGGGACAATTACCGCCACAGTGCATGCCGCAGCTGATGCCCAAGTCGGGGAACACCTTAATATTAATGGTGTCGACCATGTGCTCGATGCCAACAGTTTAGCCCACGGTATTGCCCTTGAAGTGGCGCCAAGCAGTATAGTCAAAGCCATCATGACTGATGAGTACGGTAACGTTAATTCAGCACTCAATATCGCCGCTGGAGCAAAGCCTGAACCCATAGTGGTGACAGCCCCACCTGGCAGTCATCATATCGGCGCATCTTTGGGCGCACCGACGTTACTGCCAACCCAAACCCCAGTTCCAGTTGCCGAGCAAGGTTGGAAAATATTGGTTAATGGCCACTATCAAACCTCCTATACCAGCCAATGGGGCACCTTATCGATAAACCCCAAAACAGGGCAGTTGAGTTATCAAGAGCACGCCAATACCCATACCGGGCCACATGGCTCGGCGCAAAATGTAGGCGTACATGAAGATAGGTTCGAAGTCGCGCTACAAGGTTCACACCATGATGATGTGGTGATGCATGTTCAAGTGAGCATACTAAGCCACGGGCCCGGCAACAGTGGAAAACTGACATTAGGCTCAGAAGTGCTCGATATGACGGTCACCCCGACCTTTAGCCACCCAGCATCACCTGCGACCGTAGCGAGTGATGCCCCTCAAGACGATCCGATGATTAATGTCGTTATTGATGATCCAATGCAGGCTGATGATTTAGTGCAGGCAGATGATTTAGTGCAGGCAGATGATACGCTCACTCATACTGGCGACGATTTAAGCTCTCCCCCTCAAGAGCAAGCCCCAGCAGCAGAGCAGCAAGCCCCCGCCGCCCAAGTCGAAGCGTCAGAGCCTATCGATCACTATCTACAGATGGTCGGTATGAGTCATCACGATCTCGCGCCACAAAGCGCTGCGTCATCGATGAATGATTTGCCCGAAATGCAGGTACTCACCAGCAATGAACCTGATGCCGATATGCTTGATACCAATCAAGTCGATGCGTTTGACAACCCACTGCTAGATGACGATAAGCATGATGTACACCATAACGACTTAACCACTCTTGATGATGCTATTGAGCATCAAGGCGTTGATCAAGCAAACGATGATGATCTACTCCATCAAGCTTTGAACGATATGCATAATCAGCTTTAAAGATCCGATGTCACAGCAATCCGTGAACCGATAAAAGCAGTGGTCACCCTACCACTGCTTTTTTGCCTCCAACCTATTACCAAATATCACTAAAGAGGTAATTAAACACTCATGAATATTAGACCTATTGACCATAAGATTGAGCGGCATGTGCCAACTTGTCTCTATAGCGTTGGAATATAGCTTACTCAATCGGCTTTTACGGCGTATTTGTCATTAAATTCTTGGCATTAATCTTGCGATGTCCCAGTGACTATTTCCTACGGCAAGCTTTATGAGATGTAAGACAACACCCTTTGACACCCTCAACAAATATTCAGGGGAATTTAGCGGCGCCTTTGCCGACTTAGGTACCTTTCTCCCGTTAGTGCTTGGCCTTATCGCCTTAAACCATTTTTCCCCGCAAGGGATCTTTATGGGCTTTGGCTTATTTGCACTATTTACCGCCTTTTACTATCGTCGCCCAATTCCGATTCAGCCGATGAAGGTCATTACGGCCTTAGTCATTGCACAGGGCCTAACGCCGGGTATGTTGCAAGCTAGCGGCATGCTAATGGGACTGATCCTGCTCGTTCTTGCCTATAGCGGCGCTATCAATTGGATGGCAAAGCAACTTTCCCCCGCTATTAGTATTGGTATCCAACTCGCGATTGGCCTACAGCTAATATGGATGGGGGGACAGATGATGAGCCAAACTTGGTTAATTGGACTGGTCGCTTTTATCGCACTATTTGCCAGTAAATTCCTGCCAATGCGCTATTTAGCCATGCCGCTGGTGTTAGGTCTGGGGATTATATGGCAGCTGAGCAGCGGCAATGCTCCTAGCTTCGACCTTTCAGCCTCCTCTGCATGGCAACTTAGTTGGCCAAGCCTTGATGAATGGACCTCTGCTGCGGGCTTATTAGTTTTACCTCAGCTTGCTCTCACGCTCACCAATGCTGTCATTGCCACCTCAGCGATGGCTAAAGAGAAGTTCCCTGAAGATAACAAAGATAAGTTTGCACCAAAGCGTTTTGCCACTAGTTCTGGCTGGGCTAATTTGTTACTGGCCCCCTTTGGTGCCACCGCTATGTGTCATGGTGCGGGCGGCCTAGCCGTGCAGCATCACTTTGGGGCGCGCACTTGGTTAGCGCCGACGATTTTTGGTAGTACTTGTTTGCTTATCGCGCTGTTTTGGGGGCAAGGCATAGCAGGAGTGTTATCACTCATTCCACTTGCGGTGTTGGGCAGTTTGTTGGCGATAGCGGGCACCCAGCTAGCTTGGTCAAAGCGCTTTATCGACGGTAAGCCTTTCTGTATTTTTGTGATTTTAGCCACTGCCGCTATCTGCTTATTAATCAACACGGCTGCAGGACTCGCGACGGGTTTAGTTCTCGAGATGGGGCGGCGCCAATGGCGGATTTATTCTGACATCAAGTCATAAAAATTAGCGTGTGTTTCACTGCAGTGACTGCACCCGAGCAGCTTCCTCTGCTCGGGGATTTCTTTTTCTTACCCCGATAGGCAACCCTAGTCAATCAGCAGTATTGGGAGGAATAATACCCATTTTACAATAAGACACGCTATATCTAATGTTGGCAAAACCTATCTATGATCCGCCGTAGGTTTTTTTAATAACTTGCGTTGTAAAGTGCGTCGATGCATCCCGAGTTGGCGCGCAGTGCCAGACACATTGCCGTTATTTGCATTAAGCACCTGCTGGATATGTTCCCACTCCAAACGCTTTGTTGATAGGGGTTCCTCTTGTAACAGCTCCATATCGCTTTCAAATGACTTAACAGATAATGCACTTAATAAAGTTTGGGTATCAACAGGCTTAGCTAAGTAATTATCGGCCCCCAAGCGAATCGCCTCTACCGCTGTGGCAATGCTGGCATACCCTGTCAGCAGCACCATAGTCACATCGGGCAGTAATTGCCTAAGCGGCGAGATCAATTTAAGGCCATTATCTTGCGCTAACTTCATGTCTAACAAAACATGGCTCGGGCGAAATTGCCTCGCTAGCAGCAAGCCTTGGGTGGCGTCGTGACACTGCTGACATTCGAACCCTTGCTTGGTCATCCGCCGCACCAATACATTCGCTAAAGCGGTATCATCCTCAATAACCAGTAATTTATTCGCCATTACGCTTTTACCGCCTTATCACGCCACAAGGGAAAGCAAACCTCAGCAACAGTGCCGCCCTCTTTTGCGCTACCAAGTAACAACTGGCCACCTAATCTTTCAAAACTCGCATTACTTAACAATAACGCCATCCCCATACCATGCTCGCTTTCAATCAATTTATGCCCGAGCTGCAGCTGCATCGGTGCGGGGATCCCAGCGCCGAAGTCTCTAACAGAAATACATAAGCTGTCACTTTCAATCACTTTCAGGGCAGACACTCTCACTTTAGCTTCGCCGGTATGCGCCAAACTGGCACTGCCGGCGTTTTCAACTAATGCCAATAATGCAGGCAGTAAACTCGCATCTGTTTTTATGCTGACTGGAGTCGAGGCTTGAAGCGATGTAAATTCACAATACTCAAGCTCTAGGGTAATTTCAGGCATGAGTAACAATACTTGCTGCTCAAGTGTTACCAGCAGCTCATTCGCCGTCAACAGACTTTGCCTCTGCTCTCGAATAGACTCTGTTGCCATACGTAATGAGGTTAATGTTTGCTCACATCTATTTAATGCAGTGTTCATCTCTTGCAGTATTTCAGCTTCACTGGTTTGCTCTTCAACCGCTTCATCCACCAGCAAACGTAAACTCGCCAATGGCGTGGCTAATTGATGCGCCATCTGCGCCGATGCCGTGCCCAGAGCCAGTAATCGCTCTTGACGCAATTGCGCCTCGCGCATATAACCTAGCTCTACCTCTTGCTTACGCATACGCTGGGCAATATAGGCCACACTGGTTGTCAGTACTAATGCAGAGATTAAGAAGTTAAACCACATACCAAGGTAGTGGGAGCTCATATCCATACCATGGTGCTTCACTTGACTCTCTGGCACTGAAAAAATCATCAGGCTATACGCAAAAGTCGACAATAGAGTTAATGCCCAAGGTGCCCACAGCGGCAGAACAACGGCAGCAATAGCAATCGGCAGTAACAACAAAGAGATAAATGCATTGGTTGCCCCTCCCGTGAAATAGAGCCAAGAGATCCAAAAAAGGGTATCGATTAACAAGACAATGAAAAAACCATTCTCTTGGCGAGAGATCGCGCCACGGTGCCAAAAAGTAATCCCGAGATAGAGCGCTTCTAAGCTCATCCCCCAGTATAAAACTGGACTAGTAAGAGATAATCCAAAGGTATCGGCGGCAAAAAAGGTTAAACCAATCTTGAGCAGAAGAGCTGCAAACCTCAGTAAAGCTAATTGTTCTGTCGCAGCAAGATTGCGTATGAGTAAGTTTTTAAAGCGCATGTTCATCATGGGTCATTATTCTATTTTTATCGTTTACATCTTTAAGTCAGTCATGACTTTGTCGCAAGGGGAATAACGTAATCTTGTTTCGAGTCCAACTTGAAAGATAGCCTGCTTTTAATCGCTAAACTGGCAAGTCGCTCACAGCTTTGGCTAACGTATTTTGAACGTTTAATCCATATGTGGATGACATCACAACAATTAATGGCAAGTAATTAAAGCTAAGAAGATCAAGCAATAAATAGTATCATTTTAAATTACCTTGCCACTGAGTGCACCAGAAAAACGGCAGCCTTAGTAACCTCCCCCTCTATCGTTATCATCATTGATGTCATATCCTCAATCAGCCAACTTAAGGGCTTTTCATCCTCTAAGCACTGGTTTACTCTTGATAAAGTCCACCTAAGCAAAGAGTGTATTCATGCTATCAGCAAGCTCCATTCCGCTCATTATCGCGGGCCCTGCCCTACGCCATTGTGATGAGCAGCACTTCACTCTGTGGTTTGTCAGCCGCGAGCCGTTATCGACGTTACGCTTAGCACTCATTGGCGCTGAGTTTGATCGTGAGCTCAGCGATAAAGAAGTACAGTGTATTTGCCTTGGTAAGCACGCATTTCAATATTTAGTCAAAGTCTCACAAGATAAGTTGTTACCCAGAGATACTTCGCTGCAATATCAGCTATTTGACGCTGATTCGATGCCATTATTTGACGGCATTGAGGATCTGAATTACTCCGACAAAAAGCCCTGTGAGTTTATTGTAAAACCTCAAGTCGATAAGCTGCTACATGGATCTTGTCGTAACGCGCATCATCATAGTAGCGATGCATTAGTGGCCGCCGATACTCAGTTAATGCAATGCCAAGACATTACCCTGCGTCCTGCCCTGCTCATGATGAGCGGAGATCAAGTGTATGTCGATGATATCGCGGGCCCAATGCTCTATGCGATAGGTCAGGTCATCACCCTTTTAGGCCTGCATCAAGAGCAATTTATCGATGCACCGCTCACAGACTCCAGCCATATTAGTTATCAGCCTGCTGCCATGTATCAGCGACACTTGAACTTACTGCCGAAAACCCAATATAAGTCGAAAACAGCCATCATGAGTTGGTATATCAACCACCCGATTTTTACCTCATCGATTGCAGAAAACCATCTAGTTAGTCTCAATGAATTAATGGCACTCTATCTACTCTATTGGTCACCAGAGCTATGGGACCTTATTGAGATCCCTAAAGAAGTCGCTGGGTTAAGTAAGGTCAATAATCAAAGATGGCAGAGAGAATGGACCCATCTATTAGAGTTTAAAGCCGGTTTAAAACAAGTCCGGCGCTTAATGGCGCATGTACCCACTTATATGATTTTTGATGATCACGATATTACCGACGATTGGAACTTAACGGCCAGATGGGAGTTGGCAGCATACGGCCATGCTTTTTCTAAACGGATAATAGGCAATGCACTGATTGCTTATACGATATTCCAAGGGTTAGGCAATGCGCCCAAACGTTTCGATAATGACATCACACCGGATTTGAATCGCTTTTTTGAGTCCCCCAATACCGAGTCCCAAGATAGCCTTATTGATAAGCTACTTAGCTTCGAGCATTGGCATTACAGCCTACAAACCACACCTAAGCTCTTAGTGCTCGATACCCGTACTCGACGCTGGCGCAGTGAGTCAAACCTAGGTAAGCCATCAGGGCTGATGGACTGGGAAGCCTTAATGGAGCTTCAAGCCGAGTTAGTCAATCAACCTAATGTCATTATGGTGTCTCCAGCCCCTATGTATGGTGTAAAGCTGATTGAGACAGTACAACGAGTCGCCACACTTTGCGGTGGGTCTTTACTGGTCGATGCTGAAAACTGGATGGCTCATCCAGGTACGGCGAACACCTTATTGAGTATCTTTCAGCACAGAAAAACACCTGAGCAGTTCATCATCTTATCGGGCGATGTGCATTACTCGTTTAGCTATGATGTACGTATTCGTTTTCGTCATGGCGGGCCACAGATTTACCAAATCACCTGCAGCGGCTTTAAGAACCAATTCCCAGAAAAACTACTCCCCGTTTTCGATAAGTTTAACGGCTGGCTATACGGGCATTTCTCACCACTTAACTTTTTCACCAAGCGTAAACGAATGTCGATTCGTGGCCGGCGGCCAAATGGCGAGCGCAGTAAACGCTTAGTCAATAAGAGCGGTATCGGCATCGTGGAGATCGCAGCCGATGGTACCCCGACTAAAATAGGTGTTTTACATGCTGATATGAGTGAAACAGAGTTCTTACCGCCAAGGCATTAGGTCATAGAGTCTAGCCCTAGGAACAGCAGGTTCGAGATCCTAGTTCCTAGGCAAAAGCAAAGTCCTAACGGCCGATAGAAGCCGAGAAAGCTAAGACGGAAAGCCAAGACAAAAAGCAAAAGAAAGAGAAGATAAAAGCGATGCCTGTTTTTAGGTCGGTATTTATGCCGCCTTTTGACTGTATAGCAGGACGAAGTCTGCTCTAGCCGCGAAGCGTCCTCGAAACGAGCAGGCGAGTGCTCTAGGTTGTTTATGGCTGTTAGATTAGCCTCTGGAATTGAGTGCTAGCAGGTTCTAGGTTCTAGGTTCTAGGTTCTAGGTTCTAGCAAGAGCGTGCCAATCAATAAGTTCGTAAAACAGCTATAGATTTTGTACTTCATTTTGCAGGTTAAAACCTTCGCAGCTCATATCGATTTTCTCTTGAGTGATTGGATCGATAAAACATAAGCGCTTCGCCATCAGCTTCAGCGGCATAGCGAAATCATCAGCAGCTTTATCGAGCAACTCGGGATAAAGTCTGTCATTTAAAAGTGGCATGCCGAGACTCATCATATGCACCCTTAATTGGTGCGTTTTTCCAGTGACAGGCTCAAGCTCGAATAGACCATATCCCTCATGCACTTCTACTAAACGAATTTCTGAGTGGCTATTAGCTTCGCCATCGCTAATGCACATCAAAAAGCTTGGAGTCGTTTTCTGCAAACGGTTTTTAACCGTCCAGACCATAGGAAGACTTAATGCGCCTTGGTCTATCATCGCCTTAACCTCACTGTTTAAAGGCGCTATGGCTTGGTAAGTTTTGTTGATCCGGCCACGCTTAAACAACTCATGATAGTCATGGCGAGTATCACTATTTAAGCTTAACAACATCATACCGGCAGTCGCTCTATCCAATCGATGTGCAGCGACTATATCTTGGTTACCCGTCTTGATCCGCAGTCTATTAACCAAGCACTCATTGACGAAGTTGCCGCTCGGATTCACCGCTAAAAAGTGAGGCTTAAACACCAGCATAAAATCACTGGTTTGCAGCAACAATATCTCCTCAAAAGGGATAAGTGACTCTTGTTCAACTTCGCGATAATAATAGACTCGCTCACGGGGAATAAATACAGAATCTAACGTAATCAAGGTGCCATCACGCCAATGAACGTTGCCATCAAGGATACGCTGTTGCCACACACTTGCGGCGATTGCTGAAAACTGACTAATAAGAAAACTAATGACGGTGGGTTTGTCGGTTACCGTTTCCGGTAATACGACATAAGAAGCCTGGGTAGCGCGAACAGATGAACTCATAAGACTCGAAATATAACAGTATGCAAAACAAAAGTGGCGCTACTTTATCAAAACTCAGCTTAAGTGTGTTGATTATCTCTAGCGTGTGCTTTGATGAGCTCCAGCACGAAGTTCATAGTCTTGTGGCAATTAGGTTGATTCAATAATCGTAATTTGTCTTGATTATAGAGTGGCAGCACTTCTAACCAACGCTGACTCACCCATGAAGCATCTTCAAGATGCACATCATTCTCATACAGGCCAAATAGATCCGGGTTTATCTCATAAAACTGCTCTAAAGCTGCGCTGATTAATTCAAATTCACCATAAATAGGCTCTTGCTGCCAATTATTGCTACGCAGTACCCGGCTTATCCAAATCCCGTCGCGACGCTGGGCAGCCGACAACACTCTCACCCTTTGCTTACCTTCGAGTACAAGACCTAACGAATCATCATCGAGTTGATTAAAATCGATCACTTCACACTGGGTCGCCATATCATAGCAAGGTAAATCACTGTCACTTTTACTCATACCAAAAACAAGCGGGTAGTGACCCTTGAGGATCTCGGCAATCATGCTTAAGTAACGAGGATCGATCACGCGGATCTCTACTCGACCTTCAGGTAACAACAAGGTGTCATGGGTCAACAACGCCATTTCTTGTGTTTGCATAATAACCTCCCCCCCTTAACTAGGTAGGCCACATCATTTTTACTATGGTTAATAAAGCTAAAGTGTAGCAGCTGAACAAATTTCAGCCAGCTATCACAAATGAGTCACTAGTGGTTAAGTAGACAGCGCTATGATGGGATTTATTACACAAATATCGGTTGGGATTACAGTCTTTCCAATCGCTCTGGCACACATTTTTTATCTATAACATCAGCTAAATCATCGGCTAACACTTGGCTCATCGCTGCAGATTGTCGCCAATATTTAATTCTGCTGTCGCTGTTAAAATGCGTAAAGTCGCCTCTATCCGGTAACTTGCCATAAGGTAAACCCTGCAAATAAGCATCGGTAGGGGCAAGGATTAATGCGTTGTCATAATTGGCTTTCGCTAAGCGCCATGATAGAGACTTATCGAACCAGCCAGGTGACATTTTAGGGTAAAAATGCGGGTATAACGTTAAACCCTGACAATGTTGCAACGGCAAGTCAAAGTGATAATCGGTAATGCCGCCATCATAATAATGGCCTTTGGGCGCGCCATCAATTTGAGTCACTGGTGCTAGCACCCAAGGGATTGATCCCGTTGCCAATAAGACTTGGTGGACATTACGTTGTGACAGCGAATAAAACTGACTGGGTAAATCATTAAGCACAGCAAAAGGGGAGTTTTGTTGCTCAACACCAAAAACACAGCGCTTAAAATGCAAAGATAGACTCTTACGATTGACTAGGTTGGTCATCGCTGCTGCGGCTAATCCTAAGGCTAATGGTGCACGTCCACCGACTCGATTAAGGTGCCTCGCCTGACAGGCAATATAATGGCTATTAATGTGCTTATGGTTAACTATTTCAGCCGCGCCAGCACTCCCAAGTAGGCCTTCGATGATACTGGTTACTTGCTCAGACACCTCACGTGCTGTCGGTTTAGTGTCGTAACGCTGCCCAATATAAAGCGTCTCTAACCGATCGTAAGCTGATTGCGGATTCGATTGCGCCAAACATGCCAGTCGCCACGCGCCAGATGAAGCACCAAGCGTATGTAAAGGCTGATTTAAGTCTTTAAAAAACTCAGTATACAAGTAACGATCAAGGCCGGCGATCCCGATCCATTTAGGCCCACCAGAGGCCGCAAGTAATTGCGAAAACAGCTCAGGTTTAAACTCATTTTCAGTTAATGCTTTAAACGCCTTTGGCCCGGCGATAAATCGTAATGAAGACACATAAATCCTTAAGGGTTAATCATTTTTGCTTTCAATCGGTCTACGCCATACCCTAAACTCGATACCTCATGGACGCAACAGGGAAGTATTATGGACAATAGCCCATAGGCGTTCGACGCTAAAGCGATTGCCTAAGTTAACTCTGGTATAGACTAAGTTAACTCTGGTATAGACTAAGTTAACTCTGGTATAGACTAAGTTAACTCTGGTATAGACTAAGTTAACTCTG
>NZ_JBRILQ010000065.1:0-18064 GCF_052977045.1 Shewanella sp. 125m-7 | reverse complement strand
TAGTTTAATATGGCTTGGAAGCTGAAACCGGTAAGTGGCACTATCTTGTTGATTTGACATGGGTGGCTGTGATTTTTTTTATTACTAATGGTGACTGTATGTTTAAATCAATCAGTGGTATTACATCAGCTAGCAATTAAAGCGTTATAACAAGGCAATCAAACGGAAAATTTACAGTTGGCTGTTTTTCATGCCTCAAACATTTTAGCCAATAATTATTTGCCTCTGAATAAGGCGTTAATGTATATCCACTTGCCATACATTCCTTAATGAGAGTCATCATTTTAAGAGCTTTGACTCTAAACCATTTCTGTCCAGAAAAGAGTTATAAACTTCTTTTGTTATTAGCCATAACTTTAAAGCTAAATAATCCCTGCCGGCCTAAAGAAAACACCAATTCCCCATCGAAGTTGCCGAAGTACGTTGAAGAAATAATCGTGATGCCCACATGGATGTGGGCATAGCTTTCGCGGGACAGGATGTCCCATCGGAAGCGTTAGGCTATTTCGAATAAGTATGAGGATCAACAGCTTCGTCGGGGCGTCATGGTGGATGCAAGGAGGATAAGGACGATCAGTCCTCCTTGCCCGTGTGTGAGCTGGAAGCTCACGACCTTTATCAAACGAAGTTTGATTGCTTAAAACATAGTTTGTTAGACGAAGTCTAACTATAAGGTCAGGCACTGCCTGATATGTGGCAAGGCCACGACTTCAATTGTTAGACGAAGTCTAACTAACAAAGCCAACTTGCATACGTTAATGCAAACCTAAACTATCGATATAACGAAGCATCACCTTTATTAGGCCGTGTCTTAAACCGTCTATGTAACCACATATACTGCGATTTATTGCGGCTGATAATCTCTTCGATAATCTTATTGCCACGCTTGGCATCTTCAATCTCATTTTCGCCGGGAAAGTTATCTAACGGCGGCTGGATCTCAATATTGTAGCCGGTGTCGTCACTATTACGCTCAACAAAGAAAGGCAATACTTTGGCTTTGCCCAGTTTGGCTAGAGTGGTGGCGCCGGTGATCGTTGCGGCTTCGGGTACATTAAAGAAGGGGATGAAAGTGGCGCTTGAGCGGCCAAAATCTTGGTCGGCGGTATACCAGATAACGTTAGGCTCTCGCAGGCTGCGCACCATCTGGCGGAGATCGCGTTTAGGCACTAAAGCCTTGTTGGAGCGTAGACGACCTTTAACCTGCAAGTATTCCATCACCGGGTTGTTGTGCGGGCGATATACCCCAACGCCAGGCTGGAACTGACCAAAAATACGGGCGCCCATCTCTAGCGGCAGACAATGGACCGCAAACAGAATCACGCCTTGGCCACTTTCTAATGTCTGCTCGACATACTCTTGGCCTTTTATAGTCATGTGTTGCTGAATTTTTTCATCAGACCACCACCAGGCGTTAGCGGTATCGAAGATGGCTTTGCCTGTTTCTTCGAAGTTCTCTCTGAGCAACTGGTCGACTTCATTCTTGGGCATATCAGGGAAACACAGTTCTAGATTACGCCTTGCGGTCTTAGCGCGTCCGCCGACGAGCTTCATTCCTAAGCGACCAAGTGCTGTGCCCATTTTCATCTGCATTCGCAGCGGTAACAGTTGCGTTAAGCGCATAAAGCCCACGCCTAACCATATGAACCAATACTTAGGATGATAAAGGTGAGATGAAAATTGTGCTTTTTCGACCACGTAATACTCGAATCCATTGAAAAATTACTCATTATTCTAACTCAAAAGCGATTACAATTAGGTACAATCAGTATTAAATTTTGCGAAAGATATAGGCGCTATGAAGATTTCTCTGCCAGCATTTGAAAAAGCCAAGGTTCTCGTTGTCGGTGACGTGATGTTAGATCGCTATTGGGCGGGCCCTACAGCACGTATTTCACCTGAAGCTCCTGTTCCTGTTGTTAAAGTTGAACAGCTTGAGGATAGACCGGGCGGCGCGGCCAACGTGGCAATCAATATTGCGACTTTAGGTGGTAGTGCAAGTCTTGCGGGTATTGTGGGTGTTGATGAAAATGCCGATGCACTAACTCTAGGTATTCAAACCCTTGGCGTCGAGCCTAACTGGTATAAAGTGGCTGGCAAGCCGACCATCACTAAGTTGCGCGTTATGTCGCGTAACCAGCAGTTGCTGCGTTTAGACTTTGAAGAAAGCTACACCCAAGCTGAGAGTGATGCCTTGCTCGCTAAAACGCTACCACAACTGGATAACGTCGATGTGGCGGTGTTGTCTGATTACGCTAAAGGCGCCATTATTTCTCCGCAAAGCTTTATTGCAGCGGCTAACGCTAAAGGCGTTAAAGTGCTGGTTGACCCTAAAGGCAGTGACTTTTCAAAGTATCGCGGCGCGTACCTGTTGACGCCAAATATGAGTGAGTTTGAAGTGGTGGTGGGCAAGGTCGAATCTGAGGCTGACTTAGTGACTAAAGCTCAAGGCCTGCTTGAGGCGTATGACTTTACTGCCATGCTAGTGACTCGCTCTGAAAAAGGCATGACGCTCATTACTCGCGATCAACCAGAGCTGCATATTCCTACCGTTGCCCGTGAGGTTTTTGATGTCACTGGTGCGGGTGATACGGTGATTTCTGCGTTAGCAACGTCCATTGCCGCGGGTAGCGACTTGCCTCAAGCTTGTGCAATTGCCAATACGGCCGCTGGTATCGTAGTGGCTAAGCTGGGGACTTCAACTGTAACGCGTCTTGAGCTAATCGAAGCGTTATCGCTAAACCATGGTGAGTCTGGTTTTGGCGCAGTCAGTGAAGATCAACTGGCTTATGCGCTTGAGCAGGCAAAGCTGCGCGGTGAACGCGTGGTGATGACCAATGGCTGTTTTGATATCTTGCATGCAGGTCACGTAAGTTATCTGCAACAAGCGCGCGCCTTGGGCGATCGTTTAATTGTGGCGGTAAATACTGACGCATCGGTTAAACGCCTTAAAGGCGAAGGACGCCCGGTTAACACTGAAGATAGACGCATGACAGTGCTGGCTGCATTGGCATCAGTTGATTGGGTGGTGCCGTTCAGTGAAGATACCCCACAACGCATTATTTCGCGCTTACTGCCAGACTTATTGGTTAAAGGTGGCGATTATAAGGTGGAAGATATTGCCGGTGGCAGCGAGGTTATGGCCGCCGGTGGTCAGGTCAAAGTCTTGTGCTTTGAAGACGGCATCTCAACCACGGCGATTATTCAAAACATCATGGCGAATCAGTAGCCATTGATGATGAGTCGCTAGTTATCGACGATAACCGCAAATGATAAGCTCGCTCGCCGCTTCTGCTGTCGCTACAGCAATGTTAGCTACACATATGACAGCGGCAGGTGTGGCAGCGTTAGATATGACAAGTGGCGTGTTTAGGACCGATATCGGTCCTAAACACGCCCTTGTTTGCGAGCGACATCAGCTTGAAGCGTGTGTTGCACAGCTTCCCCCTTCAGCTCGACATCAACTGCCGACTCGACTCAGCGATTTACACTATCTGCTGGGGCAGCGAGGCGCGATGGTGCTGCCTTTACGCCATGATGAGATTGCCGGATTGGTGATCACTGATTATAAGCAATTGCCGCGTAGCCAAACGATTAATTGGGGCGTGGGCCATTTCACGTTGATACTTAAACAGCAGGCGCAATTAACTTATTGGCACGAGCTTGGGCATCTGTATGCCATTGACGCGCTAAGTCGTCAGGGGCTAACGATTACAAGCGCATATCAGCACGAGTGGTTGGCGGATTTGTATTTGGTTTGGCGCATTGCGCATGAGACTGACAGCCTAGAACTGGCTTGGCAGCAGTACCATAGACGTAATCTCGCGGTGATGGCTGACAGTGAGTTTATGTCTCACTGGACTGTCCCCATTTTAGCGCAGGTGCTTGAGCGCTACTCGGTTGAGCAGTTGCAACAGTTTTCAAGCTTTGAGCTGTTTTGGCGTGATGTTTCCCCTAGCTTACAGCTGCATGACACTGACAGTCTCAATGAGTTTTCAAGCCTTATGCAGCGCACTTTTGGTGCAGGAACGGTGCAGCCGTTGCCGGGTTATATGTATTGGCGTAAACCTGCGCTGGGGAATTACCTTAAACCGACCTTGGTTGAGGTGATGGGGCAGGGCGCTGCGCAGAACTGGCTTAACTCACAGCAGATGACGGCAGAGTAAGAGCTGAATGAGAGCTGAATGGAAGTGATTGATTTAGGCATTGATAAAGTACTTTTGCTACAGTAACGCCATATCGATTTCAGTGAAGTGGTGTTATGGCAAAGCGTACTAAAATCCAAACTAAACAGACCATACAACAGATCCTCGATGAGGCGATGAAGCAGATTTTAGATCTGGGATACGATGCCATGTCATATTCAACCTTGTCAGAGGCCACGGGTATTAGCCGCACAGGGATCAGTCATCACTTTCCGCATAAAATCGACTTCCTAAAACAGTTAGACTCACGTATTGCTAGCCTGTTTATCGAACGTTTAGATTTTTCCTGTATACAGTCATTACAAACATCGTGGAAAAACTCACTAAACTTACCCTATTTTAGGGCGATTATACGATTGTTCTTCTCTATATGCGGTTCTAACCAAGTGGATGTAGAGCGTTATAACGCTATTAGTTTGGCCAGTGATAAGGCGCTAAATGAACTCGGCGAGCAGGGACGTTTATTGGTAAACGCTCTGGTTGGACAGAGCGCATTAGTGCTCTTTGGCCAGCCCAATGAGGTTATCCGTTAATATAATCTCCACGATAAAAAGGCCGCAATTGCGGCCTTTTTAATGAGCATTAATTCTGTATTAGAAGTGCCACTGCAAGTAAACACTTTGGTAGTTACTACCGCCACTGATCCGGCCGAAGGCTGAGCTCGACTCGAAGATCCCCGATCTATGATGGATGCTGTAACCAAACCACATGTTATCTAACTTAGCGGAATTAAAAATATCTCCCACATTGACGTCGAGTGAAAAGTCTAAGTAGTTAAGTAATTTAGAGGGTTTGTAATCTTTGAGCTCTAGCTCACTGCCCTCGATATGGGTCACGCTACTGACGTAAGATAAGCCTTCTGCCACACCGAGTCTAAAGCGTGGACCAATCTCAAAGGTATAAAATGCCTTAATAGCAATGACGGCTTCGGCAATATCATTTTGCACTTCTGAGCTATGATGCCAAACAAGTCCCGGAGTGAGGTACATATCGATAGGCAGAGTAAATAAATTATCGGTAAGCTGAGTACCATAAAATGCTGAGGTCATTTGGTTATTGTAAGGATCTGTCTTAGTTTGCCATTTCAATATTGCGTTAAGGTTTGATGGCGTTGCCCAGCCGTGGGCGATGCGGATATATTCGCTACCCTCTTTGCGTTTTGTCACTGCAGGCTGCGCCGAGTATTTTTTGCTATTGGAATCAGGGAAGAAACCAAAGCCTAAGAATGACTCATATTGAAAGCGGTTATTAATGATGGGTAGATCATAAACATCATCTTCGAGGCGACTAACGCCAAACTGACCCAGTAAGTATAAGTTGCTGATAAGGTGGTAACGCGCCTTAACACCGGCATTAAAACTCACACCGCCGCCAACATCGTATTGATCTAAGCCATAGTAGTAGTCATTAAAATCTGCGCTTTTCCATTGGAACTCTGCGTAGGGCTTGATTCTCCAATCACCAGACTCCCAATGATACTGCGTACGACTGTAACCGTAACTGCGTTTGTTTGAGTCGGATAAGAAGGCTAGATCGACGTCCCATTCATCTTTAACAAAGCGATACTGTAACCCAAAATCAAAGGCTTGAGTTTGGGTGTCGTTTTGCAATTCTTTAGGAATATCGACAAAACGAAAACGGGTATAAAGGTTGACCTGATGATTGTCATTTTTCCAGATATGCCCCGCAGCTTCCATACCGTTGATGTAGAAGTAATCATTTTCAAAATAGATTAATGGCAAGGTGTCATAGACTTCATCTTGTTCGGTCGCATAAGGAATATCGCCGCGGCGTACGCCTATACCTATGCCCCAATTATCACTCCATTGAGCGGTGAGCTCTTGTTTGGGCTCTTCGTTGAGCTCGACAGGTGGAGGGGGCATCTTGTCTACTGAGCCATTGCTATCCGCTGCCTGTAAAGCAGTGAATGGTGCCAGTAAGGCAAGGCTTAAAGACAGCGATGAAAATACTTTTAGGGTCATATAATTATTCTTTTTAGCGCGGGGTACTATGGGGTAGAGTACTGCTTTTTAACTAGGAATTACATAATTTTAACAACGACAAGTTAAGCGGGGCTTAAATAAGGGATAATAAAAAGACCGCGTCAGCGGCCTTTTTGATTAACAGTGTCTTTCAACACTAAGTCAGTGTCTTTCAACACTAAGTCAAAGTCTTGTAACCTTAGTCAGCTTCTTTTAAGCTCTGTGTTAGCTCAACAATGGCCTTCTTACCATCGCCAAACAACATCAATGTATTGTCCATGGCAAATAGTGGGTTAGGCAAACCAGCAAAGCCCGGGCTGAGTGAACGCTTAACAACAACCACTGTTTTGGCTTTATCAACGTTTAGAATAGGCATGCCGTAAATTGGGCTGCCCTTATCTTCACGTGCCATAGGGTTGGTCACATCATTAGCACCAATAACAATCGCCACATCAGTTTGTTCAAACTGTGGGTTGATCTCATCCATTTCAATCAACTGCTCATAAGGCACTTCTGCTTCAGCAAGCAAGACGTTCATGTGGCCCGGCATACGACCCGCAACAGGGTGAATAGCATAAAGCACCTGTGTACCACGCGCTTCCATGATTGAGGCTAACTCACGCACGGCGTGCTGCGCCTGTGCCATGGCTAAACCATAACCTGGAACAATCACTACGCGCTCAGCAGTTTCAAGTAGCATTGCCACTTCTTCGGGTGAAGACGTGGTCACTTTACCTGCATAAACTTCGTCTGCATCGACAGTTTCGCCGCCTTCAGCCATCACACCAAATAGCACGTTAAACAGTGAGCGGTTCATCGCTTTACACATGATTTGCGTCAGGATAATACCTGATGCGCCAACCAATGAGCCCGATACAATCAGTACCGTGTTGCCTGTGATGAAACCCGTTGTCGCCGCTGCAATACCCGAGTAAGAGTTAAGCAAAGCAATAACAACCGGCATGTCTGCGCCGCCAATTGGCACCACAAGTAGTAAGCCAAGTACTAGTGAAACAGCAACCAAAGCGTAGATCAGGTTAACGTTACTAGGATCCATCACGATAGCAATCGCAAGGCCAATGGCACTGATAAGCAGTAGTGCGTTAAACACCTTGTTACCCGGCACTTTAATTGGGTTGCCTGAGATCAGCTCTTGTAACTTTGCGAACGCAACAAACGAACCCGATAGGGTTACTGCACCAATAATCACTGTCGCAGCAATAGAAATCAGTGCAACAGTGTGAGTCGCTGAGCTTGGGTCAAGGAAGTTAGCCAGTGCGATAAACAGTGACGCACCACCACCAAAACCATTTAGCATAGCTACCATTTGTGGCATTGAGGTCACTTGGATCTTGGTTGCCATAACAGCACCAATGGAGCCACCCAGTAGCACACCTGCAATAATCCACTCGTAGCTTAAAATGCTTTGGTCAAACAGGGTGACCACGACCGCGATAAACATACCGAGCGCTGACAGCTGGTTACCCCTAACGGCTGTGCGTGGTTTAGTTAGACCTTTAATACCTAAGATGAATAAGCATGAAGCTACCAAGTAGGCGAGGTAAATAATCGTCGTACTCATAGTGGCTTATTTCCTTTTAAACATCGCTAGCATGCGGTTGGTTACCATGTAACCGCCCACAACATTGATAGTGGCAAGTACGACGGCAATAAAGCCTAATACGTTAACCCAGATCCCACCGCCAGAACCTGCTGACAGTAATGCGCCGACTAACGATATCCCTGAGATAGCATTAGAACCCGACATTAATGGCGTATGTAAGGTCGGTGGCACCTTAGTGATCATCTCAACGCCTAAAAATACCGCGACCACAAATAGGGTTAGTAGCAGTAAAATTTCCATTATTTAGCCTCCGGAGCTGTTTCAGCTGGACTTTCGACAGGACTGTCAACTGGGCTTGTAACGTCAAGCGCGGGTAAGCCTAAAAGCTCACGTAAACGCGCGCTAGTAACCTGACCTTGGTGAGCCACAACCGTGTCTTTTACGATCTCATCTTCAAAGTCGAGGTTGAGCTCGCCTTCTTTGCTGACAAGTAACTTAAGTAGGTTTTCAATATTGGTGCCGTACATCTGGCTGGCATGGTTTGCCGCAGTGCCAGGGACGTTTGATGGCCCAAGAATGGTCACCCCCTTGTAAACCACCTCTTTATCGAGCTCAGTTAGTTCACAGTTACCACCGGTCTCAGCTGCAAGATCGACAATAATGGTGCCGCGCTTCATGCCATCGACCATCTCTTTGGTGATAAGAATTGGTGCTTTACGGCCGGGGATTGCAGCAGTTGTGATAACGATATCTTGCTGAGCAAGTACGTTGGCCATTGCTTGCTGTTGGCGCTTAAGGAAGTCATCAGACTGCTCTGCAGCGTAACCGCCTTTAGTTTCGGTATTCTCTGTTTCTAGATCGAGCTCAACAGGTTTGGCACCTACCGAGATAATCTGTTCCCGTGCAGCGGGGCGAATATCGTAAGCCTCAACCACAGCACCTAAGCGTTTTGCGGTTGCACATGCCTGCAGGCCTGCAACGCCAACGCCCATGATAAAGGCGCGGGCAGGTTTTAGCGTGCCGGCTGCAGTCATCATCATCGGGAATAACCGCGGCGCTTTATGAGCGGCAAGCAATACAGCTTTGTAACCTGCGATGGTTGCCATTGACGACAAAATATCCATGCTTTGTGCACGGGTGATCCGTGGCACAAGTTCAAGTGCAATAGCGGTCGCACCCGTATCGGCAATCGCTTGAGCATTTTCTGGGTGCGCTAACGGATCCATCATACCAATCACGATTTGCGCAGGCTTGATCACCGCTTTTAATTCTGCGAGTTGCTCATCTTTAGCGTTAACAACCGTAATGATGTCTGCGTCACTCAGAACTTGTTCGCGAGACACAATCGATGCGCCTGCTTGGATATAGTCTTCATCAGTAAAACCAGCATTGCTACCAGCGCCACTTTCAACAAGAACTTGAAGATTAATTTTAAGCAGTCGAGCCACATTGGCAGGAATAATCGCAACGCGACTTTCACCTGCGTGACTTTCTTTGGGTAGACCTAGCTTCACAAAGGTAAACCTCTCAGTTGAGGACATTAGTAGGAACAGATGTCATTTGATTTTCAGGATGCATATTGTGGCGGCTCTGCATTTAGACACAAGCGCATATTTTTCAATATCCTATTTTCAGGACTGGTCTGACTGAAAAGTTTGCGCTGCGCCACACTTTTGAATAGAAGTTTGCACTGGCAAACCCTAGGCCAAGTCGTTTATTTGAACCGCTAGTTACTTTTGTAGCTTAATTTTTGAACTTTGCATATTCCTAAATGGAATTAAAAATCATCTTTTATTCTTTTTTTCTTTTTCGATGAGGAGATAAGCTTGCCTACATTACACTGATACAGGGCCGTTTCCATGTTGTTAAAAGAGCTTTCATCACTCGCTTCGCCGCTATCTGCTGGCCAAGTGGATAAGTTAAAGCAGCTCACTGCAGAGCTGAGTGCCGTTCAACTTGCTTGGGTGAGTGGCTATCTTGCTGCAACGTCTGAGCAAGGCGTGGCACAAGTCGGGGGCAGTTCAGAAGCTAGCCCGCAAGCGGGTACCGAACAAATCATCAGCATACTTTACGGTAGCCAGACGGGTAATGGCCGTGGTATTGCGACCGAACTTGCCGAAAAAGCACAAGCGCAAGGCTATGCGGTTAACCTCGTATCGATGGGAGACTATAAGACGCGTCAGCTTAAGCAAGAGAGCTTATTGCTGTTAGTGGTCAGTACCCATGGCGAAGGTGAAGCGCCTGATGACGCCATTGAACTGCATAAATTTCTAAGCTCAAAGCGCGCCCCTAAACTGGATAACCTCAATTACTCGGTGCTGGCACTGGGTGATTCAAGTTATGAGTTTTTCTGTCAAACGGGTAAAGACTTCGAGTCTCGTCTTAACGCACTTGGTGCGACGGCCATTGCGCCATTAGTTGAGTGTGATGTGGATTACGAGGATCAATCACAGCAGTGGCAAGCCGATGTATTAGAGGCGGTTAAACCCTTAGTACAGAGCACGAGCGCCAGTGTGGTTTCAATCGCTGGCACTCAAGTATCAACCTCAAGCTTTAGCAAACAAAAGCCTTACACCGCAGAGCTGCTGGTGAGTCAAAAGCTGACGGGCCGCGATTCAGATAGAGATATTCGCCATGTTGAAATTGAGCTGGGCGAATCGGGTATTGAATATCAAGCCGGTGACGCTTTAGGGGTGTGGTTCACTAACTCACAAGAGTTAGTGACTGAGCTGCTTGAAGCATTAGCACTTAATGCCGATGAGCAAGTGGCTATTGGTAAAGATACGCTGACTTTGCGTGATGCACTGACAAACAAGAAAGAGCTAACGCAACTTTATCCGGGTTTGGTGACGGGCTGGGCGGAGCTGAGTCAAGATCAAGCGTTACTCACCATCAGCGCTGATAAAGCACTAACCCGTGAGTTTGTTAATAGCAATCAAGTGGCTGACTTGGTGCGTCGATACCCAGCGTCGGTGACGGCAGAGCAATTTGTTGGCCTGCTACGCGGTATTACCCCAAGACTTTACTCTATTGCATCGAGTCAGGCCGAAGTTGAGTCAGAAGTGCACTTAACGGTGGCATTGGTTGAAGATGACCGAGATGGCGTGGCTCGCTTTGGCGGGGCATCTCAGTTCCTCGCAGCTGCCGAAGAAGGTCAAGCCGTGCAGGTGTACGTTGAGCCTAATAATCACTTTCGTTTACCTGAAAATCCTGACACGCCAGTGATCATGGTTGGCCCAGGTACCGGTGTGGCACCTTTTAGAGCCTTTATGCAGCAACGTGCTCAGCAGGGCGCTCAAGGCAGTGCTTGGTTGTTCTTTGGTAACCCGCATTTCGAGCAAGATTTCCTTTATCAAACAGAGTGGCAGCAGTATCTACAATCGGGTGAGTTATCTCGAATCGATTTAGCTTTTTCTCGTGACCAACAGCATAAGGTTTATGTGCAGCACAAGATTGCTGAGCAAGGCGAAGCGCTGTGGCAGTGGTTAGAGTCTGGCGCGCATTTCTATATCTGTGGTGATGCAGAGCGTATGGCCAAAGACGTGCACCAAGCCTTGCTAGATCTTGTGGTTAAGCATGGCGCTAAAACACAAGAGCAAGCGGCTGAGTATTTAGAAGCATTGAGAGTCGCCAAGCGCTACCAAAAAGACGTTTATTAAGTCTAGGTTCGAGCAAAGCAATGATGAGCGACGCTAGGGTTAACTAGCGCGAGAGCTGAAAAGAATTTTAAGAGAGTACCTTGCTATGAGTGAGCAAAAGTTAGCAGTAAATGAGTATTTAAAAACAGATAGTGATTATTTGCGCGGTACCATTCAAGAAGGGTTAGATACCGCAGTAACCGGAGCCTTTAGTGAAGGCGATCAGCAACTAATTAAATTCCATGGCTTTTATCAGCAGGACGACCGTGACTTACGTAACGAGCGAAAAGAGCAAAAACTAGAGCCCTTATATAGCTTTATGTTGCGTGCCCGTGTGGCTGGTGGCGTGTGTTCACCTGAGCAGTGGTTGGCGGTCGATAGTATTGCTTCGAATCTGACGAGCTCAAACAGTATCCGTTTAACTACGCGTCAAACGTTCCAGTATCACGGTATTCCAAAGCGTAATCTTAAGACCATCATTCAAGATCTCGACAAAGAGGCATTGGACTCTATTGCTGCCTGTGGCGATGTAAACCGTAACGTGATGTGCAATCCAAACCCTGTCGAGTCTAAGCTGCATCAACAAGCTTACGCTTATGCAAAACAGCTGTCGGATAACATGTTGCCACATACCAAGGCGTACGCAGAGATCTGGCTTGATGACGAGAAGCTTGTGACCACAGAGGGCGAAGAGGTGGAGCCTGTTTACGGTAAAACCTATCTGCCACGTAAATTCAAGATGGCGGTTGCGGTACCGCCAGACAATGATGTGGATGTTTACACTAATGACTTGGGCTTTGTGGCCGTCGCTGAAGGCGATGAGCTCGTTGGCTTTAACATGGTTGCCGGCGGCGGCATGGGCTCAACTCATGGTGAAGTGTCGACCTTCCCACGTTTGGCCGACGACTTTGGCTATATTAAGGCCGAAGACACCTTAAAGTTTGCCGAAGCGGTAATGACGATTCAGCGTGACTGGGGGAATCGTGAAAACCGTAAATTATCACGCTTAAAGTACACCATTGTTAAACATGGTTTTTACACCTTTAAAGCAGAAATTGAAGCGCGCACCGGCATTAAGTTTGAACCAAAGCGTGATGTAGTGATTGGCGATCGCGGTGATCGCTATGGCTGGAAGCAGGGCGTCGATGATAACTGGCATTTAACCCTGTTTATTGAAGGTGGGCGTATTAAAGACTTACCGGGTCAGCCATTGCAAACAGGTCTTAGAGAAATTGCGAAAATTCACCAAGGTGATTTTCGTATGACCTCAAACCAAAATATTATTATTGCGGGTGTACCGAGTGCAGATAAAGAGCAGATTGAAGGCTTAGCAAGGCAGCATGGCTTACTTGGCAAGCTTATTACCGAAACCCGCGGTCACTCAATTGCCTGTGTGGCACTGCCAACGTGTGCGCTTGCCATGGCAGAAGCCGAGCGCTATTTCCCCGATTTTCTGACTAAGGTTGAAGCGCTGCAACAAAAGCATGGTTTCCTCGACCAAGGCATTGTTATTCGCATGACGGGTTGCCCTAACGGCTGCGCTAGACCCTTTGCTGCTGAAATTGGTTTAGTCGGTAAAGCGCCTGGTCGTTATAACCTCTATTTAGGCGCGAGCTTTGAAGGTACCCGCTTGAATAAATTGTATCGTGAGAATATCCAAGAAGCGGAGATCCTTGCGGTGTTAGATACCCTGTTTGCGCAATATGTAGCACAGCGCGAAGCGGGTGAAACCTTTGGCAACTATACCGTGCGTAGCGGCGTAGTTGCAGCTGTGAACGATGCGGCTAAGGATTTCCATGGCTGAACGTGAAGATAGGGTTGATTCTGTGATTACGGCGGACGCGCTCAGCGCGTTATTGAGTGCGCCAAAAGTCGAGCAGCAAGCAGAGCTTGCTAGAGTGAATGGTTTTTTAGCCGAGCTAAGCCCTGCGGAGCGAGTACGTTGGGCACTGAAATACTTGCCAGGTAAGCATGCATTATCATCAAGCTTTGGTATTCAAGCTGCGGTGATGTTGCATATGGTGAGTGTTGAAAAGGCCGATGTTCCCGTGTTGCTGACTGACACAGGTTATCTGTTTAGTGAGACCTATCAGTTTATCGATGAGTTGACCGAAAGGTTAACGCTGAACTTAAAAGTGTATTCATCACCTCATAGTGCGGCTTGGCAAGAAGCGCGTTTTGGTAAGTTGTGGGAGCAAGACTTAGACGGTTTGGATAAATATAACCAGATCAACAAAGTTGAACCCATGCAGCGAGCCTTGGCGGAGCAAGAGGTCGGCACTTGGTTTGCGGGGTTAAGACGTTCTCAATCGAGTACTCGAGAGTCGTTGCAAATTCTAGCCATTCACGGACAGCGCTATAAAATATTGCCAATCATCGATTGGAGCAATAAGCAGGTGCATGGCTACTTAACGGAGTTTGAACTGCCTTATCATCCGCTATGGGAGCAAGGTTATGTTTCGGTGGGAGATACCCATTCGAGTAAACCGCTAGAGCTTGGGATGAGCGAGGAGGAAACACGTTTTAACGGTCTAAAGCGTGAGTGCGGTTTGCATTACGATATATGATGCTTAGGTCAACATTCAGGGGATTAAGTGGCTTTTAGTTCAGTCGTTTAATTAATCTAGTTCAGTCATATAATGAATCTTGTTCTGTCGTCTATCTCATCGTTAATCGCGCCAACTTAAGTGGTACATTCGTACCACTTAAGTCATGGCGCTTGCTAGATTGTATACAAAACGGGTGCTCTTAAGTTTTTGTTATAAAAGATTTTTAGTTCTTTAGTATTAATTTTTGTTTATTTTGTACATTTTTACGCACAAGGTTATGCACAGGCGTTTCTTTTAGGCTATAGTTCCAAGTTCCCGTAGATGGTTTTAGGTCACTGTTCTGTATCAAGCCTGATTTGGCGTGTAAGGTTTAGTCTTCCACTGATTGAGTATTTACGATACTTATCAGCTAAACATTACAGGCAGAGTTGTCAGTAACCAGATAAACCAAACTCAGTTTTATGTCGCTGCACAGCGCAAAGATTGAGTGCTTTGATTGACTTGCTAGCGCTTGCTCATCAAGCAATTTGTTCCCCAGCTAATCCGGTTTCGCCGGGTTATCTGGGGATTTCAAATTAAGAGCCAATTTTAGGCCCCAATTCGCACTAAATAGTTAGCACTAAATAGTTAGCACTCGTCGTTAGTATTTCTAGAACGTTAGTATTAGAACGTTAGTATCAGAACGTGTATTCGTGCCTTCTTTACGTGCAGACAGACTCATCCTCTCGCAACCTCCCTTGTCATCCCCCTTAGTATAAATGCGCTGATACCTTGTATTTGATCCCCACCATAACCTCTATGGTATTTAGCCTAAATGTGTCGGCTTCTCATTTGTTTATGTATATCTATGGGTATTACAGGTTTAAATCAGTGCGCAGCTCCCCTAAGTTGGTATTAAGCTTCAACAATGTTGTAGTATTGATTTCTGTAGTTTGCTGTACTGCCTTTTATTGGATTAATTGAATGATCAAATGGAGTTTTGAATGAATAAGATGCTTATTGCCGCAGTGGTTATCGCTGCAGGCGCTGGTGGATATTGGTATAGCCAGCAATCAACGCAGGTGCCGGCAAGCGATAATGCTGTACTAAGCTATGTGCCAGCAGATACCCCGATTTTCTCTGCTCAGCTGCAACCTTTTCCTATTAAGTCTTATATCAACTCTCTTTCAGAAGCCTACAGGCAGTATCCTGATGGCGCTTTAGACGAACTCGAACAAGAGTCAGATCCTAAAGCGCTATTCCTGCTCAGCCTTGCTAAGTCCTACATGGCGTCAATGAAAGACGGTAGTACTTTTATTAAGACCTTTGGCCTTGCAGAAAATATCCGTAGCTACTTTTACACTTTAGGCTTGATGCCTGTGATTAAAGTGGAAGTTGAAAATGCCGATGCGATTTGGGCATTACTCGACAAAGCAGAGGCTGAAAGTGGCTTTACTTACACAAATGCCAATCTGAAAGGCGTTGATTACCGTAGTTATCAGCTTACTGATGAAAGTGAAAAAGAGCATGTTAATTTGATTGTTGCAGTGCACAATGGCCTGCTAACTTCAACAATAACCACCTCTTTTAGTGAGGCTGTGTTACTGGAAACAGCCCTAGGCGTGACGCCAATAGATAATTCAATTGTTGATGCGCATATTATTGAAGATATCATCAAGAGCAATGGCTTTTTGAACGAAGGTGTTAGTTATATCAATCATAAAGAGATTGTGACGGCATTAACCAGCACTGATGGCAATCAACTTGCAGGTCAACTCTCTAAGCTATTTGAAATGCTTGAAGAAGACCCTCTAGTAGAGCTTAGAACTCCAGCGTGTCAGCAGGAACTCGCAGCGATAGCTAATAACTGGCCGCGTACAGTGGCTGGTTATGACGAGTTAAGCGTGACGGATAAAGAGAGCTCATTTGGCTTTAGAACTGTGGTTGAGAGCAAAAACCAAGTGTTGCTTGATGCTTATCAAAAGTTACGAGGTTTTATACCTGCATACGTACAAGATGTTGATAACAGCGTCTTTACGCTGGGAGTCGGTATGGATGTCGATCAAATGGTGCCGTCATTAACGGCTATTTGGGATGACATGTTAACCCCTGAATATCAATGCGTCCCCCTTGCTGAAATGCAGGCGCAAATGAGTCAGCAGAGCCCAGCTATGCTAGGTATGTTTACGGGGATGGCAAATGGCGTTAAAGGTGTGGGGGTGTCGCTTATTGATTATAAGATCAGCGACGATCTTGATAACCCACAATTAGAAAGCTTAGATGCCGTAGTTACTTTGTCTGCTGAAAATCCAGCCATGTTATTTAATATGGTTAAACCTTTTGCACCAGAATTGGCTAACATTCAGCTACCCGCTAACGGCGAAGTGATTGAACTCAATACCATAGTTCCAATACCGGCAGAAGTGAATGTTTCACCAAAACTGGCAATTAAAGGTAATCATTTAGTATTGTTTGCCGGTGATAAAGGCGAGGCTGTCGCGAATAGTTTAGCAGCAGAACCTTTAATCAATAATGGCTTAATGGTTATGTCTGCAGATTACATGAAAATGTTTAAGCCGCTGCTGACGTTTATTGAGATGACGGGTGAGCCAGTTCCTGAAGAGCTCGAAGCGATGAAGGATTATGATATGCGGGTTAAGTTTAGCCTAGATATCGACTCAAAAGGCTTTGAGATCGATTCTCATATGAACTCTCGCTCAACTAAATAACTCATTTATGCAATAATGAGTTATCGAAAGCGCCAGCCTGTTACGGCTGGCGTTTTTATTTACTTATTGTTTGGAGTCAAGATGACTGAACAGGTCGTTTGTGGGTTATTTTTAAAGGCTAATGAAGTCAGAGTTGTGAGCCTGTCGGGAAGCCGCAACGTTCATCACGTTGTCGCGCCTAAGACGAATAAGTTTAGTTTAGTGAAAAATCCAACTCAGGCAGAAGCGCGAGCGTTTGTAGCGTTAATTAACACTTACATCAATGAGCATAAGCCTGATAAGTTAGTCATAAATCGCCGGGCTACCACAGGCCAAGGTGCAGGCGGGGCTGGGACCTTCTTAATGGAAGGCGCTATTCTAGCCTGTGTCGAGGTCGAGGTTGAATTTGTTCACCCTGCGACACTGAGAGCAACCGATAAACGTTGTAGTGAACTTAAATCGGCGAAGCCAAAAACAGTCGATTTAGGCAAAGCTTATGACTTGGCCTTTGAATGCCTAAGCTAGTGCGGAGTTGAACCTTAGTCATCCGATTGCGTATTAAATAGCAATAGCTATAGCATTAAATAGATAAAGCAAAGTGTTTGATTTGAGCGTGCGGCTAAATTGAATATTGAATAATAACAACACAAATAAACGATTCATTGAGTCAATATGATTCATTGATTCAAAAAGGTGAATACAATGATTAAACAGCTTTCAAAATTTGGATTTATGGCATTATTGCTGATGCCACTGGCTGTAATGGCAACCGACTTAAAGGTGGGGGATACTGCCCCTGATTTTAAACTACAGGCAACAGATGGCCATTTTTATCAATTAAGTGACTACAAAGGTAAACAAACCCTAGTTTTGGCTTGGTACCCAATGGCAAATACGCGCGGCTGTACCTTGGAATGTAAATCGTTAGTCGAAAAGGGGCATTTAATTCGTGAGTATAATGCCGTGTATATGATGGCCAGCGTCGATGATTTAGAAGATAACCAAGCTTTTGCCCGTGAGCAAAAGGCAGACTTTCCAATGCTGAGCGATCCAAGCAAAGAGACCGCTAAAGCATACGATGTACTCAACTTTGTTCGGGTTGCGAGCCGTGTAACATTCTACATAGGCGCAGACGGTAAGATTTTAAAGATTGATGAAGACATCAATGCTAAAACCGCAGCTGAAGATATTGCAGCGAACTTGGCTGAACTGAATATCGAGAAGGTTAATCTAGAGTCTGCAACGCAAGAGTAAACCATTCCTATTGGTCAGCCTTCAAATGAAGGCTGGTTCATTTCTATTTGTCTTGTCGCTACATGGAAGCGAGTTCTGTGTTGCTGCTTAATCGTTATCAATCGCCTCCAGCGGGTGCTGGACAGGACGTCCGAATGTCGTGATCACATGGTCAATGATGTTCCCTACATCATAATGACATTTCC
>NZ_JBRILQ010000064.1:0-19303 GCF_052977045.1 Shewanella sp. 125m-7 | reverse complement strand
TATTTTTTGTAGAGCCACAAGCAGTGGTTAAACAGATTGAGTTATTATCTAGCAAAGTATTACAGAAGCACTAACAAACGACTATGGCGTCAATAACTTATTTTTACCTGTATTCTCATCCCACATGACGCCATCTCTTAGCATCGAATTGAGGATGACTACCATCTTTCGGACGCATGCAATAATAGCCACTTTCTTGGGCTTGCCTTGCCCAAGCAGTCGCTGATATGTGGCTTTAAACACAGGGTTACACTGCATAGCCGACATCATTGCCATATAGAGTACAGTTCGTACTTGTGCTCGTCCGCCTTGGATGACCCGCTTACCTTTGTAGGCTCCACTTTCTTTGGTCATGGGGGCAACCCCGATGAGTGAAGCTGCTTGTTTACTCGTGATATAGCCTAACTCAGGCATATTACTGATAATAGACGCCGCTGCTATTTTTCCGATCCCTGGCATGCTCTGCAATATGATGTTTTTACTTTGATACTCGGTACATTCTTCAATTAACTTTTGAATTTTTAACTCGATTTTTGTTATCTGGTTTTTTAGCGCTGTAAGAATCGGTTTAATGGTAGAAACGAGTGTTTTAGATAAGATTTGATGGCGATTTTTTTCCATGGTCTGCATGGTGAGAAGTTGATTTCTTCGAGTAACTAAATCACTCATTAATCTTATTTTTTCAGGTTTTAGCTCAGTCAGTTTCGGCTTGATGGCTTCTGCATAGTGAGCGATAAGTTCGGCGTCTAATCGGTCATTTTTGGCTCGTCGACCTATAGCGCCTGCAAATCGTTTAACGTGCATAGGGTTAGCGATAACAAAGGGGAGCTTTGCTTCTGAACAGGCTAGAATGAATGGCATTTCCAATCGGCCAGTGGCTTCAACTACAATGCGCTGAGGCTTGTGAATTTTTATCTTATTGATTGCATCTCTAATACCTTTTGTGTCATTAGCAACAGTGAAAAAGATATCAAGGGGGCGGATAAATATATCAAGTTGTGATTTACCGATATCAACTCCGACATTGATTTTTTGCATGTGATGGCTATTCATAATAAGCGTTCTCTTTATTGCGAAATACGGGTTCTAGACCCTGTCGACTATTCGAGATTAATGCTTGGAGTTCTACATGATGCTCACGTTTGTTATCGGTCTCTCAATAGAGGAGCCATAAGGATATCGAGCTATCAAATAGAAGGCTTAAGTTGCAGCAAAAGCTTGGGTCTCACTTTACCCAAATTACTTAGTTATTATCCATACAATATGGATAGGCCGCGCGTAGCCGCGTCCTTATCCCGAGTGTTGAACAAGCCCGGGTCCGTTGCAGTGTTACCTTTATATAGTAAATAGCAGATCGAGAGTTCGGTCTGTTTGAATGATTGGTCAGTAATTTGTTTTCACCAGAACATATCTAGCCCTTAGCAAAGCAGCCAATTAGACAAGTCCCGCTATATCAGTGTGTTGTATTTACTCCTCTTCTTTTAACTCAGTGTTACCGTTATCCTTATTCTTGCAGCACTAGGCTGTGAACGTTGAACTCGTCGGTCGTCTGTTGAGATGAATGCACATGAAGCGCATCGGCTGACGGCAGCATGGGCAAGAGCGTATCGTTACCGTTCGATCAAACTCAGCAAGTGCCGGACTTCCTACTACTTGAGGCAGCGCGCCAGCAACAGCCAGCATAAGTTGTATTTGCAGTCTTAGTTTTCGGCAACTTCCTTGCAGTAATCTGTAGTCTCGAACTCGCCGCAACCCCTTTGGCAAAAAGGGATTCGTCAGAGTCTGTGTAAACTTTATTTGAATCCCATTCATTTTCTAACCTTACTACCCATTTTTAGAGCCTTAGCTTTAACTTACTTTGGTCTAGAAACGAGTTAGCTAACACTGAATATATTGAACAAGCATCACTTTTTAAAAAGTCAATTTCACCACGAAGCGCTTCGCTTTCACCGAGGTCACGGAGAAGGTCGTAGAGCAAAAGATCAAAATGTTTGATGACGAGCCTTTTGCCGCTGCTTTTCTTCGTGTAGCGTACCGCTCTGTGTCCCAATAACATCCGTGTTTAACGGCCAGTTCGCTATCCCTAGCTCTCGCTTATTAGCACATGGCTTCGCCATATTCGCCGTTGCGAATGGATTCTGTCCAAAAGTGAGTTGGTAAACTCAAAGTTTTTCTCAAGTATCCGCGATAAGTTGTAGTGGTAGATGGCCCAGTATAAATAAGGTACAGCCCAGCTCTGATGTAATGTGTATTATCTGATGCTTCTGTTTGATGTTTGGCTTGAGTGTTTCTAATCAGGCTAATTCTCATTATTGTGAAGCCGCCTGTAGAATACGCCTTATACTTTCACGTAAGCTCTAGGTCACAATTATAACTTCTTAAGGTTACCTGTCATGTGGTGGCGAATTCTTCTTATCTGTTTGGCTTATCTTCTTATCGGCGCACACTTTTTACGCTTTGGTCAAAATGAGGCCTGCATTGCTTTTGCCTTAAGTCCGCTATTACTGTTTATTAAAGCCAGTTGGACAACTCGATTGCTGCAAGTTGGTTTAGTGGCTTCGGCGTTTCTTGTTTGGGGCGTAAGCAGCTTTGAATATATTCAGATGCGTATGCTGGCTGAAGCACCTTGGTATCGCTTAAGTGCGATTATGGCTGGCGTTATTGCTTTTACGCTGTTAGCGGCTTGGTGTGGTAATGGCATTATAGAAAAGCGCAAGCAACGGAAGATTTTTAGCTAATAGAAAACGCAAAAGTGCAATTCGGTTTTGCCTCGCTTTATTGCTAATGGGCACAACCTAATTGCGTTTTATTGTTGTGATACAACACACGTCGACTCATTATATCGACCACAATATTAACCAATGCCGTTACGCACATCAGTACTAACGCCCCGTTGAAGCGGATCTCTTCAAAATTGCTATCAATATAGAAGCCTAATGTGGTGATGCCTAACATGCCCAAAATGGCCGTTTCTCTTAAGATCACTTCAAAGCGATAAAACAGTAGTGCCATCATGTTGGGGTATATGGCCGGTAAGACTTCATAACCGTAACCATCGAGTCTGCCATTAAAGTGCGCCGACACGGGTACCTCATCGGCATGACGAATGGTTAAATAAGCGATAAGTGCGCCGTTATGAATCGCCAAGGCCAACATCGCTGGCAACATTGATGGGCCAAGTAACAGCATAAACACAAAAGCAAAAATATATTCTGGTACCGAGCGTAATATCAATAACACCAATCTATTGATAGCCGCAAAAAATCGCCCGCTTAAACGCTTATCACTAACGGCACTCCCTATTAACGCAAAAAAGTGGCTCATGCCCAATGCCGTTACGGCGAGCAAAAGTGTTGCTATGATCCCGGGCAGCGCTTGCTCACTGAGCAATCTAGTTAACCAATTAATAAACTGGCTGAAGAGCTCTACGCCAGTCGCGCTACTGTTTTGTAAACTACTGTTTTCAAACACTGAGCCTTGAAACATAGGAGGCAAAATATCTTGACTTAAAAAGCGCCAAATAAGGCCGCTATCCACATTTGGTATCGCCGGTAAGGCCCAGATCGCTAACACGAAATAAATTGGCAGCAATTTAATCCGTCCCCAATAAGGAATCGTGCCAATCAAGGCTATAAACAACATCAGTAACGCTGCGCCTTGATGATAATGTCCCTGGCGGAACGCTGATTCTAAATAAAACCCTAAGGTTGGCATGCCAACAAATCCAAGCACTGCGCTACTTCTTAATGCACACTCAAATCGATAACGCACATACGCACGAATTGGCACAAAAACATGCGCTATTCGGCCATAAAAATAGCGGCTAATACGGTCTGTTTTATTGGGAAACGTTTGCAAACTTGTTGTTGGAGCTTGCTGTAAGATATCGCTAAATACTCGGGCAAAGGTTGCGCCATACGGCAGTGCAATCGCTAGAATGCCGGTCAGTGGCGACAACCCAAAAATTTGTAAAAACAGTAGTGCCCAGAAGATCTCATGAATTGAGCGAATAAATGCACACAGCGCGGCAATAAAAGGTTTGTGGTAGATGAGTGAAACTGGCGCGCCCCATACCAGTGCTAAAAATACGCCTAGCAGCGCAAAACTAACGGTTTGCCATAACGCATCGAGTAGAAATTCCGTGGCGAAAAAATCCGGTGCGCCAAAGCCTTTTGCAAGTAACAGTAACTCTGCCCACGGATCCAAAGCGATGATTTCAGTGTCAGCAAAATAAAAACATATCACAGTGATCAGCCACAATGCCAAAGTGACTTTTTGCCAATAACCAACAAAAATAAACACACGTGGGGCCAACGGTTGCTGTGGGCGCAAACTAACGCTTCTTGCTAGCGCTTTGCAACGAGGCGCTTTTAAGTGAGCTGCTGCTATCTGAGCCGCTTTTGCCTAAGCTCGCCGTAGATATACTGCTTGAAAGTAAACTGCTTGTAGCTAAAGAGTTTTTAACTAAATTCGGAGCTTTATCGTCTTGATAAAAAGCTTGTAGTGTATCAACGTCGAGGGTTTTGCTACAAACATCGAGCACTTTTCTGCCCTCTTGCAATCCAATAATTCTATCGAAATTCGCCAGTGCCATATCCATGTCATGCAACACCATTAGCACGGTATTGTGACTTGCTAACACATGAGACAACAAACGTTGCCCCATAACAGGATCGAGTGCCGAGAATGGCTCATCGCCAATAAATAACTGCTGCTGTTGATATAAAGCTCGCCCTAAGGCAACACGCTGCCTTTGCCCACCCGATAAAGTTGAAACCGGTTTGGTGAGTGGACAGTCCAATTCCAGCTCTGTGGCAATTTGGCCTACTTCTTTTAACGGCTGGCTCAGCGGATAAGCAAGGTTTACCAAATTGTAATACCAGTGGTGACGATTAAGCGCTCCCATAAAAATATTATGAAAAACACTTAAATTCTCAACTAATCCCTGTCGTTGTGAACACAGTGACGATCTTGGTCGTAATATTTCATAAATATGGTTAATTAAGGTCGACTTGCCACTACCAGAGCGTCCGATAATGGCAACCTTTTCACCAGAGGTAATCGCGAGACTCTGTACATCCAAAGCCACTTTATCACCAAACTGAATCACTAAGCCTTTCAGTTCTAGCATAGGACTAATCAATCAAACCTATTGCTTTTGCCACATCTTCTATCGGTTGATAATCTAGATTATCAGCAGGAACAAATGACTGACGAGGAAAACTTTTTAGCAATTGTGGGTCCGTCATACCAATCAGCGCCGCTTCAACTTTCTCAGCAAAACCGGCTCCAAACTCGCTATCAACGTCGCCGCGAATGGTCCACTGATAATCGGGGTAAGCTGGAGTTTCCCAAATTACATTAACCTTATTAAGATCCACTTTGCCGTTGGCTAATGCGGTTTCCCATACCTTGTAATTAACCGCCCCGACTTGATAAACACCCGCTTGTACTTGAGCAATAGTACGGCTGTGATCACCTGAGTAGCCTATGCGGTTGAAAATATCTTTACTATTTTTACCTAAGTTTCTTTCAATAAAGAATTGCGGCATTAAGCGCCCAGAGGTCGAATTTTTCGAGCCAAATGTAAAGGTATAGCCATTTAAATTAGGAAAGCTATCGCTAGGAACAATTTCTGTCGATGTATGTGCAATAAAATAGCTTTTAAAAAACTGATCTTCATAGCCTTGGGCTATCGCCTCAGAACCGGGCACTAGTCGCCTTGCTTGCACACCTGAGAGGCCGCCAAACCAAGCCAATTGCACCTGGTTATTACGAAAAGCCGTCACTGCAGCAGAGTAGGACTTCACTGGCACATACTTAACTTTAACACCCAGCTTTTGTTCAAGATAAACGGCAACTTTATCAAAGCGTGTGCGTAATTGGCGCTCATCTTCATCGGGAATAGCCGTAAACGTAAACGTTGTCGCCATCACACTCGGCGTTAATAACAGTAGTAATAACACTGTAAATCGCCTTACTAGCGACATATTTTAATCCTTTAGCGGGTAAATTTTCACGTAACCTTAACGAAAAAGCAGCAATAAACCCAGAAATAACGACACAAAATAACGCCTAATTCGATTATTCGTGGACTTTATAGGCGAACATCACTATTTAGTTTAAATAAACAACACCTAAAGTGGCTTACACCTCCAAGTTCAGCCTTGGTTAAGTATCTAAGGCGTAAGCTTCTTCTACTTAATAAACACCTAGTTGGCAGCAAGCATAATTCTGCGTAAACTAATCAGTATTGAATTCAAGGATATTATGACTATGCGAATATTAGTTGTTGAAGATGACCCCATTTTATCGCACCACCTAAAAGTGCAGCTAAGTGAATTAGGCAATCAAGTTCAAGTAGCATTAACCGCGAAAGAAGGATTTTATCAAGCTACCAATTACCCTATCGATGTTGCCATTGTTGATTTAGGTTTGCCCGATCAAGACGGTATTAGCCTCATTCAAAGTCTTCGAGATAATGGCCTTAAAGCGCCAGTATTAATCCTCACCGCCCGAGTGAACTGGCAAGATAAAGTAGAAGGCCTAAATGCCGGTGCCGATGACTACTTGGTTAAGCCTTTCCAAAAAGAAGAGCTCGTCGCTCGTCTTGACGCATTAGTACGCCGTAGTGCTGGGTTTGTTAAACCGCAAATTACCAGTGGTCCGTTAGAAATTGACCTTGCGGCTAAACAGGTCAGCCTGAATGACCAACCTATGGAAGTAACGGCCTTTGAGTACCTTATCCTGGAGTACTTGATGCGCCATTGTCATGAGGTGGTTGCTAAGCAGCGTTTGCTCGATGTTATTTATGGCGATAAAGAAGGCGATCCCAATACCATTGAAGTGATGGTGAGCCGTTTGCGTAAAAAGCTAACTAAAGATGGCCTTGAAAACCCTATTGCGACAATCCGTGGCCAGGGTTACAAATTTAACTTGCCATGCAGTTAAGCTTCAAACCTAAGAAACGTCTGCTGACGCGGATGTTTCTCACCTCATTATCTATTATCGCATTGGTCGGTTTCGGTTTAGCCTGGATGGTGAATATCCTCCATGCTCAAAACAGCTATAACGAAGAAACTGCGCAGCTTATTGCAGAAATTCCGCAAGTTGCAGCCGAGCTCAGAGAACATGATCTGATACCCGATAATAGTGATGAGTGGTTAGAAGAAAATAATGCTGCCCAGCGCTATATTATCGCCAGCTGTGACAGTAGCTTTAATCAGGTTTGGACATCATCATTAGCGGTTGAACGTGGTCTGTTTGATACCTGCGAACGCTTCAACGAAATAAGAAACACTTCGCCCCCCTACTACTTGTCGTTAGCCGATAATAAAGGTTACTTCGTTTATCTATTGTCCCTCGATATTGCCAGTACTAAATATAATCTGCTGGTACTGAAAGACGCCGAAAAGCTAGAACAAGAATACAGTAAGTTTAGCCGCCTGACCTATATACGTTTAGCCTTCGTTTTAGCCCTCGCATTGGTATTACTTATCAGTGCTGCCTATTGGGGGATGCGACCACTCGTGCGTCTCAGAAATGAATTACAGTCGGTTAATAGTGGTAAAGCGAAGTCTTTATCTGAAGGCTACCCCGTTGAGTTAGAGGGCGTAACCCAAGCGCTGAACCAATTGCTGGTTCAGTCGAGTGCCCAACAACAACGCTACCAAAATGCGATGAATGATCTGGCTCACAGCCTCAAAACAAGACTCGCTGCAGTGCATGCGATTACTGATGACCGCAGTCTGGATAAAGAGGCCTGCAGCGAGAAAATCATGGAGCAGGTCAGCCAAATGGATCAATTGGTTAAATACCAATTGAAGCGTGCCATGCTCGGCCGCAAGGGCCTGAAACAGGAACAGACCCAAATTTTACCTTTGGTTGAGCAACTCGCGCAGATGTTGTTTAAAGTTTATCGTGATAAACAAGTGCAATTTAAAGCCGTGATCCCATCAGAGCATGTGTTCCCCGGCGATAAAGGCGACTTGATGGAGCTTTGTGGCAACTTAATGGAGAATGCCTTTAAACTTTGTATTACCACGGTTAGAGTTTCATCTTATTACAATGATGCGGGTGAGTTTGAGCTGCTCGTTGAAGATGATGGCCCTGGCGTCGATGAAAGTATTCGTCAAAATATTATTCAACGTGGTGTACGAGCCGATACTCAAAAAGCAGGCCAAGGCATTGGCCTTGCGGTGTGTAATGAAATCGTCATCAGTTACGGCGGACGCTTAAGCATCGAAACATCCGATCTAGAAGGTGCCTGCTTTAGGATCTCCATTCCGATTTAAGCTAAACCATTAACTTAACATACAGGGATAACAACGGTATTGAATGCGTGTTATCCCTGCTTCAATACCCATTAGTATTATTTCGCTGGCCCATATAATACCAATCAGTATAAGAAGTTGATCTACTCAGAGCTGTTTTTGGCAAACTAATTCTAGGCGAATAGTTGAAAGAATGGTTATTCCCTTGTAAAGCTGTTCAACGCAGAAGTAGGCAGCCAAAAAACGCTCCAGAATGGCGAGTTTTAGCGGTTCTGATGCTGTGACTCTTATGGAACAAGAGGGAGCTTAACCTAGTTCAACTATGCTCTTCACTCGTTGCAAGCCACATGGTCTTGTATGTTCCCGACATACATAAGACATTTCCTCCATCCCTGGAGGTCAGATGTGGTGAATGTCATTAATGCACGACAATATGGATATAGGAGGTAGAGTAACGCAGGAGCAGTTACCGAGGAGCATTTAATGACCTTCCTCAGAACCGCTAAACTCTCGCTGAGCGACCAAATCTTTATACTGATGGGTATAACTGCTCGGCACGATTAAACATGATCCAAGAGGTGGCGATATATTTGTCGCCACTGAGTGGCACATTGCCACGATGGGAATGGGTAAAACCAGCTGGGGCTATCACCATAGTGCCCTTCTTCGGCTTTACCCGTTTGTTTTGATAGTAAAACTCCGTCTCGCCGCCCTCTTCAACATCGTTCAAGTAAAACATATATAAAGCGACTCGATGCAAGGCTTCATTATGTCCTAGCTGCGGAAACTGCTCCGAATGCCAGTGCGGATAACCACCTTTGTTCTGTACATATTTCTGAATATTAATACTGCCACTGCGATACAGATATTTAACGATAGCTTCGGCTCTGCCCTTACCTAACTCGTCATAGTTATCTGGCGTTAACGTTATTGGCTTGCCGCTTTGATCGCTAACACTCACCGAGACCGCTCCCATTAACGCCATGGCGTATTGATCAAAATACTGGCTTGCGTGAGCGAGCGTATAACCCAGCAATGTATCCCTCAAATCGGCTAAATCGTCATGGGAATCTAGCATAAGATCGAGACTACGCTTTTTCGATTCATCAACCCCTGCACCAGTGTGACCCGCGCTCACTCCTGAGTGTCTATCGAAGCTGCGGATCAACTCATCGCAAAATTCATCAGGGATTGCATTCGGGTATATTTCAATGAAGTCCATGTTAAGGTCCCTGTTTAGAACTGAGCAAAAAATTCTTAATTAAGTAATTGTAAATTATATAATTTGAATTAAAATAGCAAATTAGAATAAGTTCGATAACATGCCCATGACCAATAGTTGTAAAGTCGCAGTAGGACAGTTGCAAGTCGGTAACTTTGTAAGGCTACCAATTGCTTGGAAAGATCACCCATTCATGTTCAATAGCTTCAAGATCAAACAAGAAGCGCAGGTTGAATTAATCAAAAATCTCGGGATAGAGTTTGTCTATGTGCGCCCTGATCGCAGTGACACCCAGCCGCTTTCCAGTGTTGGCACTAAACAACCCGCTAAAATTATCGACAATAATCTTGAGCGATTATCGGGTGAGCTTAGCCAACAAAAAACAAAAAGCATCGAAGCTCAACAGTCGTTGAGACGTCACCTCCAAAAAACAGAGAAGCACTTTGTGCGTAATGTTGCCATGATGAGAAGTCTCATCAATAAGCTGCGTAACCGTCCGCTGGATGCGGTTAATGAAGCTAAAGAGCTTATCCATGGGGTTTGTAACCAATTGCTCACTGACGATAAATTAGTGCTGCATTTGATGTCTGATGCTAAAAGTGATGAAGGGATCTATTATCATTCCCTCAATGTCGCTGTGCTGTCTATGCTCATCGCCAAAGAGTTAAATTGGAGCCGTCAAGAAATTGAGTTTGTAGGCATGGGCGCACTGTTTCATGATATCGGCAAACTCAAAGTGCCGACTCAGCTGCTACGAAAAACCACCCCTTTTACTCATGCTGAACACATTTATTTCAATCAGCACCCTGCTATGGGGGCTGAGTTATTAATCGCTGCTGACAATTTCCCTCAAGAGGCATTACCCATTATCTTAAATCATCACGAGTTTTTAGATGGTTCGGGTGTACCGAAAGGCAAACAAGAAAAAGAGTTGGATAAACTTAGCCAGCTAGTCTGTGCCATCAACACTTACGATAATTTGTGTCATTCTGACCGCAGTAAAAAGGCCAGAACGCCCTATTCGGCCCTAGGTTATCTCTATAAGAATTATCAGACCCAGCTCAATCAACAAGTGATAAGTCGATTAGTTAAAATGCTTGGCGTTTATCCGCCAGGCAGTATTGTGGAGCTCAATTCGGGTCAATTTGCTATGGTAATGTCGGTTAATTTGAGCCTGCTACTATTACCACGCGTTCTGGTCTACGATCAGGCCGTGCCAAAAGAGCAAGCCCCCATTATCGACTTGGCGAGTGAAGGTTTAACTATCGTTAGGTGCTTGCCTGTTGCTGCGCTACCAGAAAAAGTGATTCAATATCTAAGCCCAAGAGAGAAAGTCAGCTATTTTTTCGGCACAGAAAAGTAATATTGCCACCTAAAAATATACCCCCTTGCTTGCCTAAACATTCCTGCAAGCAAGGATTATATACTTATCACTAATCAATATACCTGACCCTATATTGCTTCCCTGCTTTGCCATTGTTTACAGGGCATCTTAATATCGGCTCTAAAATCGAGTCTATCTCTGCTTTGTGCCCCTAAAAAAGCCAACGCACTATAACGCCTTTAATTCCAATCTGTATAAATGAACTTAGCGTAAATAAACCAGTAGCATACAAGATATTCCCTTTGCCCCCGCAATAGATAACAGCGGAAAATAAAGCAGATTTCTTGCCCAATGAGGAGTCAATGACTAGTTTTATAGAATGAGTTATTACGTTGGAGAAGTGTTTATGACTAAACTTCCAAGCTTTGACAGCTTATTATGGCTTGCTAAAAACTCCCCGAAAAAGCTAGATACACTGCAAAAAACACTCTGTAGAGAAGCTATAGCTGAAAGTAGTACAGCCAATCAAGCTTGCCTCACCTCTTTATTGGATCATTTAGACAAGCGATTAGCGCTGTGCAACAGTCCCTATCAACGTTGTCTGGTGGTCAGCAACCTAATGTTTAAAAAGCTGGCGGTGTTAAACCAGGTTTACTCTCAACCTGACACCTTCTTTCAAAATAAGGCCGTGGTGGTACCCCTTAAGAAAAGGTCTAAACAAGGTTAATATTGCTATAGACACAAAAAAGCTCGCTATTGCGAGCTATTTTATTCATGACCTTGCCGTTTATTTTACAGCCAACCTTTTCGTTTAAAGAAAAAGTAAGTCCCCGCTGCACTACCGAACATCATCACAATGGCCATTGGGTAGCCAAGTTTCCAGTCAAGTTCAGGCATATTAACAAAGTTCATACCGTAGGAGCTTGCAATTACCGTTGGCGGAAGAAACACTACGGCGGCAACAGAGAAGATCTTAATGATCTTGTTTTGCTGAAGACCACTAAAGCCCATAGCCGCATCAAGCAAGAAATTGAGCTTATCGAAAATGAACTGACTATGAGGCATCAAAGACTCTATATCCGACAGCATCTCACGCAGATCTTTAAGCTCATCATCAGACAGGTTACTTCGATAATGCTTCTGCATAAATCTCAATGAACGTTGGGTATCGAGCAAACTTAATCGAATTTTACCGTTTGAATCTTCCTGGCGAGTGATTAGCTTAAAAACATTATCAAGCTCTTCGTTCTTAAACACCTCTTCACTGACGTTTTCAAGTACGGTATATACGTCCTCAATTAGATCAGAAAGGTAATCAACCTTAAGAGTAAATAGCTCTAGCAGTAAAGATTCAGGCGTAGTCGCATCTATTTTACCTAGTCTCAGGTAATTACGCAGCAAACGGATAAGGCCCACATCTTCGTCACGGATGGTCAGTAAAAAGTTTTGACGCAAATTAAAAGAAACGTTTACGCCTTTAACATCCTGCCCTGCACGCTGTGGAAACAAGGAGTTGATATGCAGTCCATCGTTATTCTGGTAAAAACGCGCTGAAGCCTCAATCTCGTTGATATCTTCTTCATCAGGTACATCTTCAACAGAAAAACCACTTAGCCATTCACGTTCATGCTCATCAGGCTTATATAAGTCCAGCCAAATAATGCCGGGAGGGATGTTGTCCTTGATGCTCAATTCAAAAATCGTAAGTTTACGATCCTCATAGGCATAGGCTGTAATCATAGCTCCTCCTTAAACGCGTATAGCAAATATTCTAAACAAAAAAACGTGGGCCATTCTAACCCATAAAGCGATATTGCAAAGTCCTAACCTTCAGCAAGCGCACAAATATTATTCGTTTATAGTATTAGCAACGATAATTCGTTCTTGATTGGACAATCTAATGCGAATTCCGTTGATAGTTGTTATTTCGTTGCTAGTGATATCTTTCTTTCTAACCTGATAAACAACGGATTCGTCACTCATCGGTGACACTATCGTTACACTGACAACTTTATTTCCATCGCTCCAATCCCAATACCAGTAACCTGCCGTAGCGGTTAGTGAGAGACTGATTAAGATATAAGCGCCTATCCGCAGTTTGATATTTTTACCTAACTCTTTAGTACTCGCACGCACGCCATTTTGTTTCGGTTTACGAATATAAACCATAGCCCCGACAATAATCAGTAAGGTAATTAAGATTTTAGTGAGCACTAGCTTTCCCTCTGCGGTGTTTCGAACGATTATAACCCGATATAAGCAGGCAAACTGTTACTAATATCCAAGCATTGCGATACAAGTAAGCAATAAAGCCATCTTGTTATGCAAATTTGACATCATTCTGCTATAAAGAAGACATTAATTTATATTAGGATCTCAGATGAATCGTTACTGTGTCGCTCTTTGTAGTTCAGCTTTCTTTTTAAGTGCTTCAGCGCTTGCTGAAGTACAGCTGTTAATGCCAGCCAATGCTGAACTTGTTCTTGTCAACGGAGTCGAAACGAGCGGTGAAGACAAATTACTGCTGAACAATGGCGTAAATCAAATCGCATTTCGCTACCTAGGGCGATATCAACAACATGGCAGCCAGACACAGTTTCAGTCAGATGTCATCATCGTTAAGTTTGAGCAAAATAACACTGAAATCGCGTTAACCTTGCCTAAAATTCGCTCAAGCAGTGCCGCGGACAAGTTCGATAAATCACCAACAATCACCTTGGTAGATGCTAATGACCAAAGCATTGTCTTTGAACAAGGTAAGCTTATCAAAGACGGCTTACAGTTAGGCCGCGATTATGAAGAGGAGATCGCAGCTTACAACCTAACAACTCAAAGCGCGTCACTGCAGCTAAAACCTAGCCAAAATATGTACGTTCAAAGTGCTGCTGTTATCCCAGTGACAGCAGTCGCTGCCACGCAGGTCTCAAGCTCTCAAAATACAGCTATTCAACCTAACGAACAGATAAACGTTGGCCAGATGCTAGACTTTTGGTATCAACAAGCCGATGAAGAAACCCGCAAGGCGTTTAAAAAACGAATAGAGAATAACTAATCAACAAGTAAAGTTCGGCTATCGAAAACACAAAGGCCACTTTTTAACGTGGCCTTTGTGTCATTTGTCAGATCTGCAATAATACCGGTACAGTTAACTTAAGTTAGCGTGACTTTAGAAGTTTCGCTATTCATAAACAGATTTAATGACTGAATGAGCGATTGCTTTTCTGTGGTCATTTTCTGTGGATTATAGACAGCACAAATGTGCGCATGGATCTGCTGTTTTAGCTCAACAAAGCGGATATGTTTCCAGCTTTGGCGGCTAAAGCTTTCAGGCACGATTGCGATTCCAGCTTGGCTCTCAATCACATTCATCAAGGTCATTGGTTCCACAACCTCTTGAGTTATTTGCGGAATAAAGCCTGCTTTTACACAGTGGTTAACGACTAACTGAGCAGAAGCCGAATTTTTTTGACTCATCATGACAAACTTTTCATGAATAAGCTCCGATAAGCACAACATCTTATTTTTACTTAATTCATGTTTATCAGACAGCGCGACCCACATAGCCTCGCAATAGAGATTACAAGACTCTAGCGGCGTAATGTCGAGCGTGTCGGCATAACGAACAAAGCCAAGATCGATTTCATTATTAAACAACGCCACTTTTTGCTGTTGCGGTGACAACTCAATAAATTCAAAACGAATGTTTGGAAAATCGGCCTTCAATTGTTGACACGCATAACCAAAGCCTGCCCAAAAAACGGAACTGACAATCCCCAAACGTAAGTGTCCTTGAGTTTCACGAGCATATTGAGTCACCTTATTTACCGAGCTTTCCAGAGCATCAAAAATCGATTGGCACTCCGTCCGCAGTAATAATCCCGTTGACGTCAGTTGAATGCTCCTTTGTTCACGGTTGAATAGGGTCACGCCCAAAATAGTTTCGAGTTCTCTCATCTGTGCACTCAAGGGAGATTTAGATATATGTAACCGTTCTGCCGCTTGAGTAAAATTTTGACTATGACTAGCAACATAGAAGTAGCGCAGCATTTTCATGCTAATACGTTCAGCCCAATAAAGGCTTTTTAAGTCAAGTGCCGCAGCGCTTTGGTCTTTGTTCACAAATTTAGTATCCGGTTATTTGGCTAAATTGCATTCTATTGGTTGAGGCCTAATCAAAAATCTATTTTGTTGCTGGTTGAATACCCATCACATTAATGATGTGGTCATTCAGTGGAAATTCAAAGCTCTGTAGATAAGGGCTGTACTTGCTCCTCGACTCTAGCATCCTCGGAAACGGCTCCTGCGTTACTCTACCTCCAGAATCCATTCAGTCGTATATCGAGAACCACTAACGCAGCATTCAAAGCTTTGTCATTTGTTTTCAATATCAGCCGCTCTACGTGAGCCATCTTTAGTACGATTAGTATAAAAATCAGTTAACCCCATGACCACGGACACAGACACGTACAATCAATGTGCTGAAAAACAGCACATTAGCGTCATTTTTAATGATTTTAATAAAAATGGCTTGGGAATATTGTGAGACCAATAACAAATCCACTTAGGAATAAAAAATGTCTCTGTATGACCCCGTCCCAAATGCCGTTGCTACCATCGAAAAATACAAGCCTGGTTTCAAGCCACAAATCGCTATGATTTTAGGTTCTGGTTTAGGCGTTCTTGCCGATAAGCTAAAAGATAAGGTAAGCATCGGCTACCAAGAGTTAGACGGCTTCCCTGTCAGCACTGTTGAAGGTCACAGTGGTGAGTTGGTACTTGGTTACCTAAATGGCGTGCCTGTTGCCTGCATGAAAGGCCGTGGTCATTTTTATGAACACGAAACCATGAAAGTAATGACCACACCAGTGCGTACATTCAAAACCTTAGGTTGTGAAATGTTACTAGTGACTAACGCCGCAGGCTCACTTCGCCCAGAGCGTATCGATGTCGGCTCACTTGTTATTTTTTCTGATCACATCAACACCATGCCAAGTACCCCGATGACGGGACCAAACGACGACAAATACGGCCCACGTTTCTTCAGTTTGGCCAATGCTTACGATAAAGACCTACGCGAACAAGCCCTGAGTATCGCCAAAGCTGAAGATATTGCGGTTAACGAAGGCGTATTTGTGTCGTACCCAGGTCCATGCTTTGAAACCGCGGCCGAGATCCGCATGATGCAAATCATCGGCGGCGACGTTGTTGGCATGTCTGTGGTCCCTGAAGTTATCTCAGCTGCCCATTGCGGTCTACCCGTACTGGCGATTTGCGCAATTACCAACATGGCAGAAGGCCTAGGCGACGTGAAGCTTTCACATGAACAAACCTTAAAGTGTGCCAAGTTAGCTGAAAGTGACTTCTTAAAGCTTATTAATGCATTTGTTGCGAGTCTCAAAAAATAGGGAACTACCATCATGATGTTCATGGGCTTTATAGGGATGCTAGTGCTTTTAGGCATAGGTGTCGCTTGTTCTGTTAGTCGCCGCGCAATTAAACTTCGCACCGTTGGCGCTGCATTTAGCTTACAGATTTTGATTGGTGCATTAGTTTTATATGTGCCACTTGGGCGCCAGGCATTAGAATCAATGTCTCACGGCGTACACGTTGTTCTCGATAGCGGTAAGGCTGGCATTCGATTCTTGTTTGGTAACCTAGTTAATTTCTCTGTAGAGGGAATTGGCTTTGTATTTGCGCTAAACGTATTACCGTTAGTCGTTTTCTTCTCGGCCTTAATTGCCGTACTTTACTACCTTGGAGTAATGCAGTTTATTATACGCATTATTGGTGGTGGCATGGCGAAGATATTAGGTACAACGCAGCCTGAATCTATGTCTGCGGTATCAAACATCTTCGTTGGCCAAAGTGAAGCTCCGCTTGTTATTAAGCCATATATGGCAAAGATGAGCGATTCAGAGTTCTTCGCTGTTATGTGTGGTGGCATGGCGTCTGTTTCAGGCACCGTTTTGGCTGGGTATGCCATGATGGGTGTTGATATGGAATACTTGCTGGCTGCATCATTTATGGCAGCGCCTGGCGGCGTACTTTTTGCAAAGCTTATCTTACCTGAAACCACTACGCCTACTTATAGCATGAATGATAGTGTGCAGTTTGATGAAAAGCCACCAGTCAACGTACTTGCCGCTGCAGGTGAAGGCGCAGCTAGTGGCTTAAAACTAGCGGCCGCTATCGGTGCCATGTTAATTGCAATGATTGGTTTAGTGACCCTAGTGAATAATCTTCTAGGTGGCTTTGGTGACATGGTCGGCTTGCAACTGTCTTTAGAAGGCATTTTAGGTTGGATTTTCGCGCCGCTAGCGTTCTTATTAGGCGTGCCGGTAGCTGATATGGCCATTGCTGGCTCAATGATTGGTAAGAAGCTTATCGTCAATGAATTTGTAGCCTACAGTGACTTAGCTCCTTACTTAAAAGACAGCAAGGAAGTCACCGCTGCAGGCCTGCAAGTGCTACAAGAAAAGAGCAAAGTGATTATCAGCTTTGCACTATGTGGCTTTGCTAACTTAGCATCTATGGGTATTTTGATTGGCGGTTTGGGTACACTTTGTCCATCAAGAACCGACTTCATCGCTAAGTATGGTGTACGCACCGTTGTTGCAGCGACTTGCTCGAACCTAATGAGCGCGGCTATCGCGGGTATATTCTTTTCATTAGCAGCTTAGTCATTATCAGCACAATACCCCTTAAAAGAGGAGCTTTGAGGTAATGCTGGTAAGTTAAGCCCAAACCTGATTAATAAACAAAAAACTAAGAACCCAGCACAAACTGGGTTCTTTGCTTTTAAGCAAAGAACCACGAAGCGCTCACTTCGTTTGCTACACAGAGGACACGAATAAAATAAAATCTAGGGGTGGCTTTATGCTGCCATCTCGGCTGCTATTGGCGTCATGTAATTATTGTAACTATGACCCGTTTTGTATTGTAGTGCTTCAGGATATAGTTGATGCAGTCGAGCTTAGCGTCCTTAAAACGGTTGTAACCATATTTAGGCATCCACTCTGTTTTAATGCCCCTAAAAAACGTTCCATCACCACGTTGGCCCAACTATTTCCTCTTCGCCTCATGCTTTGAGTGATTTGATACTTCCACAGCATTTGTCGATATTGAAGGCTACTGTAAAGACAACCTTGGTCTGAATGAAGTATCAGGTTTTTGGGGCGTCCACGTTGTTCAAATGCCATTCTTAAAGCTGCGCAAGTCAAATTAGTATTTGGGCTTTCTGAGCATGCCAACCCACTATCTTTCTTGCGTATAAATCCATTACCACGGCTAAATAAAGCCATTTGGTTCCAAAGCAAACGTAAGTTACATCGCCACACCAGACCTGGTTTATTGCTTCAACGTCAAACTGTCGCTTTAATAAATTAGGCGTAATTTTAGATTCATCATTTGCTACCTTATAACGATGTTTTCTGGGCTAGCTACTGATAAGCCCAGCATCTCTCATTAAACTTGCGGCCTTATAACGGCCAACGTTTTCACCCCGTTGATTAAGCTGACCCGCTATCGTTTGATACTGTCTTGCATTAAGAGAGCGGTAGCCTTTTTTAGGATGTCTTTCCCCCATTCAATCTTCTTAATTTGAGCTTCAAGCTCTTGAATGCGCCTTTGTTCTGGAGTGATTGCATTCGCAGATGGAGTAATACCTTCAAATTCTTGCTTTAGTTGGATAACCCAACGTCTCATCGCTGTTGGGCCAACACCGGTAGCCTGACAAGCTTCGCGAATGGTATAGCCTTGATTAATAACAAGGTTAGCAGCATCTATTTTAAATTCTGTTGAATAAGTTGGTTGAGTCTTCATTACTTTTTCACCGTTTTATATTAAGGGAAGTTTACCTCATATCGGTGTACAGGTTGCGTTTTATGTACGAAGTACATTGCAATCTTGTAGCGCGTAGCAGTGGTGACCGTCAAGGCCTTTCCTTGGCATCCATGCCACCAAGGCATTTGTTAGTCCTAAACATCAGATAGCGGAAGTGTCGATTATGCAGGAGTAATTATCGACTCGACATCGGGAGTCGCTCTTTTCACGCGACCTATATGGATATAGGAAGTGCCTAAAATTGTCTGGAACAATTTAGGTCAGTGACTATACGAAAAAAGCCCGTTGCATTAGCAACGGGCTTTATCGCTTTTCTTTCGAGAATACTGTTTTGTCTTCACTTTTACAAAAGTGGCGCCTGGAAATGACCTACTCTCGTAGTTCGCGCAGCGAACACATGGGGGCGGAGAGGTTACGTTTTATGTACGAAGTACATTGCAATCTTGTAGCGCGTAGCAGCTTTGCTGCAAGCTGGGGACCCCGCTCAGCGGCGGGGCGACATCGGGAATAGCTCTTTTCACGCAGTGTATATACGAAAAAAGCCCTAGCGTTTTCTGCTAGGGCTTTTTTCGTGTATTTGGCGCCTGGAAATGACCTACTCTCACATGGGGAGACCCCACACTACCATCGGCGATATTGCGT
>NZ_JBRILQ010000063.1:0-20927 GCF_052977045.1 Shewanella sp. 125m-7 | reverse complement strand
GCGAACGGCCATTAAGACACTGCAAGGCTTAGTTCAGGATCCACAAGCATGCTATTAAATTCGTGGGGATCCCTCAGGGTCAGAGTATAATTCAAATCTGAATAGTAATAATAAAAATTCCCCCAAAGATTCAGGTGTTTATTCTATAATAGGTACACAAAACTGATAACCTTGGCCGAGTTTGCTTTGAAAATATTTAACGAGTTGCGTCATAAAACCCTGTTGATATGGCAGCACCAGCGTTACAAGCTCAGTGCTATCACCGTACTGCTCAATAGCTTATTAATATTTAACACTGTCTACGGCATGTCAGATCAAATCTTTAGCGCACCGCAGCTCTCGCATCTGACGGATATCAATCTAACGATGCTGACTAACGCGCCTTGGTTTATGCTTGGGGTGTTTTTACTGCTTAATTCTATCGGCTTATTGTTTCGTGCACGTATCGCTTGGGTGATGAGTCTTGTACTACTGCTAACCACCTTAGTTTTTACCTTACATTATTACCCTCATCTACAGCTAAATATCATTTTTTGTTGTCTGAGCATCATCTTATTATTGCTACTGAGTCGCGATTTTAACCGCAGCAGTGCAACCGCTGCGGGGATTGTCTCAGTCATTAGCTTTATTATTTTAATCATCTACTCGACTTATGGCAGCCTGTATTTTGGCGATGGATTTTCGCCAAAGATAACGGATTTAAGCACGGCATTTTATTTTGCCATGGTGACCATGACCACTGTTGGTTATGGTGATATTCTGCCAATAAGCGAGACAGCAAGACTGTTTACCGTTTCAATGATTATTGCCGGTATCGCGGTGTTTGCGACTTCTATCAGTACCATTTTTGGTCCATTTATTAGGAATGGGCTAAGTACACTTATACAAGGAAAAAAGAACACCATGAAAAGAGCCGATCACTTTATAGTTTGCGGTACCTCCGCCATGGCGACCAATACCATTATTAAGCTGCATCAACGAGGCTTAGCTGTCACCATTATCACCGCAAGACCTAGCGATGAGTTCGAGGTCATTGAGCAAAGCCTTGAGGGGAAATTTGATATTATCTCAGGCGACAGCAGTGATACGGCGGTACTAAAACAGGCTGGGTTGGAACAGTGCCGTGCTATTTTAGCGCTAACAGATAACGATGCCGACAATGCTTTTATTGTCTTATCTGCAAAAGATTTAAGTGCTGCAGCAAAAACCGTCGTTATCGTTAATGACAGTAAAAACTTAACCAAGGTCCAAAGGGTTCAGCCCGATATTTTATTGTCTCCACAACTGTTTGGCAGCGAGGTGTTGGCACGAATGCTTAATGGTGAACAGATGGATAATGACGATTTAGTGTCACTAATACTCAACTCTGCTCACGACATATCATCGAAAGATAATTTATAGCCTCTACACTTTGGGGATTAGCCTAGTTTCCTCAATCCTGATAGCGGTAGTTCCCCCTATTGCTATGGCTACAACGTAAGAGTCCCCCAAGGCTATCTCAATAACTTGGAGGACTCTTTGCGATACAATGACCCTTTAATCGCTATCGGTATTGTGCGAACTGTGATGCGGTAACGACGATTAGCTCGATTAGCTCGATTAGCTCGATTAGCTCGATTAGCTCAGATGGATTTGAGAGATCCCTGCTTTGCTCGTCCTGAGCCGATAACCCTCCCATTTTCAACCGCAATTAACAGTAGAAATCAGGCAGCCAAAGCACTCAAGACAGCTCCCCCGAAAATCCTTAAGTTCACTTGTCTCTTCTTAATTAAATGCAAATAAATGCCATTAACACTTAATAACTAATGACAATGAACTTATATAATATTTACAGCGGTTCCCAGTCAGACTGCTAGAAAATTAAAGCGGGTAATGGACTCTGCCATGTAAATATTTAGCATCTTTTGACTTATCTAACATCGCATATTGAGAACCCTTACCAATCAACTTCAACGCCATAGCAGGTGTATGATTGATGCTAAATAGTTACCAAAAGCACAATGATTACAAAAAGGGCTCTTCTCCCTGATTTACTGAAAAGCCTTATAGCGCATAGCCATGGCTATCACTATGCTCATGACTAACTACTATAAGAGACTGTTAATGTTTACTTAATACGCGTTTATAACCAAGCCAAAGTAATATTCAAAGTAATATTATTTAACTTCAACAATATCACCTGGCTGCCAGCTTTTATCAAACCAAGGTGCCAACGGACCATAGAGTCGTAATAAGATAAACCAACCTTTATTCGGTACAGTCTGGATCCAGTTACTCTCTTGGCCTATAGGTGCCTCTGGTGCAAAATAAATATCAACCGAACCATCGGCATTCAGCTTTAGTTTATCACGCTGATTATTTCGGCTAGGAAAAGGCTGGCCAGTCTGCAACTCTGAGCGAGTTTGGGTATCGTATGCCACTATCGACCAAAAGTTTTTTGCCGGTACATTGGCAGGAATGGTTAACTTATAAGTCTTAAGTAGCATATCGTCGCTTGGTTAAAATACTGGCGCTGTATGCTACTTTTTATTTAACCTCCCTAAATGTCGATTTATTGATAGGCTTAACGATCTAACACTGTAATCTCTTTAGTTACGCGCCCTGTGATGTATTTAGCTGTCGCAGTGATCGTTACCGTTCCCTCTTTATATGGACGTACATAACCGTCAAGTGTAACGTCGGCAATTTCTATATCACTACTTTGCCAGCTTATTTGATTAAAATCGGATATATCGTATATTTTTCCACCAGTAAAGGTTGCTGACACATAGAGTTTCTCAGGCTCATTTACCCAGATAACATCTGTGGGGTTTCCCAAACTCCCTATCCACATAGTCATATAATCGAGTGACTGATGGACAACCTCTACATATACATTGTTACTGCTAGTTTCTCCAGCAGCTGCGAATACAGTTGCAGAACCAATGCTTTCGGCTCGAAACAAACCGTTATTCTCATGTCTAAGCACATCATAATTGTCTGAATACCAGTTATTTGGACCTTCATTGATATTGTGTTCAGAGTCATTGCTATAATAAACCGTGCCTGTAAACTGCTGAGCTAGACCGACAGGTATAATAGCTGTCTCAGGTGTTACCCATAGGGAGAGCTGAACAGCATCGGTAACCGTTAACAGTGTTACGTTAGAATTTATACCATCCATAGCTACACTGATCTGTGTGTTGCCCACTGTTATGAGATCGGCTTTGCCTGTTAATGGGTCAACGGTTGCAACGCTTTCTTCTGTGCTAATCCAGCGTATATGTGAATGTAGCGTAATATCATGTGTGTTGTTATCTGAAAAAGTGCCTATTGCGCTATATTGTGCTTCTAGGCCCAGCGGAACTGAATTTGTTTCTGGTTCAAGAGCGATACTCTGTAAAATGGCTTCTGTAATAGACATTTCCCTCTGCGACTCAAATCCATCGTATTTAGCGGAAAAATTCACTTTACCGGATGAGATACCTTCAACTAAACCATTATTAATGGTCGCAATAGATGAGTTATCGCTTGTCCATGTAACCTCATCCGTTAGATCACTATTGTGACCGTCTGAGTAATATCCAATTGCAGTCATTTGAGTATTTAATCCGACAGGTAGCTCAGATACCTCAGTGCTTATACTCAGTTCTTGTAAGTAAACGGCGGGACTTTCATGATCATCATCAGAACATCCTGAGCAAAAGATAGATAAAAAGATGACCATACTGATGGGAAGTGCAATTTTTAGCATTATAACAAACTCCTAGTCCCTAACCTTAAGTTGCGCTAACTGGATAACACAACTCTTTTCAACCTTACAACTAATGTAAGGCTCTCCAAGTGTCGGCTAATATGTCAGTAAGCTGCTGTTTATGGTATGCAGTTTCCGAATAATATGCTTTGAATATGCAAATTTTCCATGAGATGAATCATGCTAATATTTTGGTAGTGACACCAACAATAAAGGGTATAGTTTAGAAAGGAAGAAGGGGATGTTTTTGATTGAAATAGCCCCTTCTAACTGCTTGTTTATCGTGTTAGTTTCCTTTGTGGCGCAGCGTATGAGACGGTAACTCTTGAAAAAGCTGTTTATACTCACCAGAGAAGCGTCCTAGCTCTACAAATCCCCAGCGAAGGGCGATATCCATTACTTTCCCCTTTGCGTAAGATGAAGCAATTAAGTCCCGTCTGACACCATTTAATCGCACTAATCGTAAATATTGTATTGGCGTAACACTTAAATATTCTTTAAATGCATATTGCAGATTTCGCTCGCTTAATTTTGCCACTGTGCATAGTTGAGCAACTGTGGGTAACTCGTCGTTAAAGTGATGTAGATATTCGAGAACTCGACGAACGCCTTTTACTCGTTGACTATGGCTTGGCAACTTATTTGATATAGGCTTATGTGCTGTTAAAGAGGCGAGTGCAAATTTTAAAATAGTGTCACAGAGCATCTGCTGTACCGCTGGGTATTGGGTGAAATAAGGACGCTGTTGCACTAACCTCATAGCATAATCTAAGCTTAAACGATATTGAGTGAGTGCCTGCGGGTGGGTTTGAACTGATTGACTGCTGAGCCAATGGATTGGAATTTCTTCTCCAGTTAGGTTGAGCAAGTTTTGATTGAGCCACTCTCGGTTAAATGCTGCACCAATGTAATGAAGCCGGCCTTTAAAGCAGGCATCCCATAATCCCCCCGTAGCTTGAAGCAGGCCATTGCCGCTATCGGCTTTACCGCAATAGCTGAAAGGGTCGCTGTCTGGGTAAACTGTAGCGAAAGGGACAAAGCTTGCAACGGGAGCCGCTTCTATACGTGCCCCAACAGATAGGCTTTCTCGAAAAATCTGTAATTCGCCCAAGTTAACTTCAGCATAGTCCGCATTGAGTACGCCAGACTGTAGCTGGGTATAGCGTCGATTCTTATTGATTTGAAATAAGGCTAAATGGTCAATATCTTGTGTATTGAGCGCTCTTACTTTATTTGAATCGATAATTTTTTCTTGAGTATCTTCCTGAACGTCCATGTTAACAACCCTGTTAATGCTCATTATCTATGTGATGCGCTTTAATTTCGAGCGATGCTTTTGCCTAAAACTATCGGATATTTTTGCTGTTTTAAAGCTTTTATCTGATTGAGTGATTCAATTTCCCCAAGGAACTTAAATTTTTTCAACTTTCGGCAGGCAAATAAAGACTCCATTCCGTTTGCTAAAGGCTTTGACGAGTCTTTTGCTTTAGCGGAATCTGGTGCCGAAAACTGGATTGAAATGTCTTATGCACCAATATACGACAGGGTGCATTATTTTGAGAACGACAAAGGAGTTAGGTTGCCGACAGACGATTATTACTCGTCAGATTATTATACCCAAAGGGTCATTGAAAATATTGAGGCTAACCGAGAGGATAGTAAGGCGTTTAGCCCGTATAAAAGAGCAGGGCATTTTTCCTAAAAGTGTTCAATTAGACCTTATGTTCGATAAGACCAGATTTGAAGATTGGCAGTGACCTGACTGGGATGCGTTAACGGATGAAGAGAAAGCGTTTAATGCTCGCAGGATGCAGACTTATGCGGGTATGGGCCATAATATCGGCTAAAGCTGATTAATAGTAAGAAGCGCGCAGGGCATTAAAATGGATTGTTAAAACAGTTGAATATAAAAAAGCACCTTGCGGTGCCTTTTTAATGTGTGCATTTTGCAGTGTTATGGCATTGACTTAGTCAGCGGCATAACCATTAGCAGGAAGCGCTTGCCTGTCAAGCTTGGCAATGCCTTCTACCATGCTTAAGCGATTCAGGCTGAACCATTTAACCACGAGTGGGTAAATGGAATGTTCCTGTTGATGAACACGCTCTGCCAAGGTATCGGCAGTATCATCTCCATAAACTGGCACTTTTGCCTGTAAGATCACCGGACCCGCATCAAGCTCTGGCGTCACAAAGTGTACGCTAGCGCCGTGCTCGGTGTCTTTAGCGTCAATCGCACGTTGATGCGTGTGTAAGCCTGTATACTTAGGCAAGAGAGAAGGGTGGATGTTAATCATCTTTCCTTCAAAACGCTGTACTAACTCATCACTTAGAATGCGCATAAAGCCAGCTAATACCACAAGATCTGGCTGATACTTTTCTATCGCATTGAGCAGTCTTGCGTCGTATTCTTGTCTTGTTTCGCCAGTGTGAGCTATCACGCAGCTGGTATCTATCTCATTTTGGTGGGCACGAACCAATCCATAGGCGTCGGGCTTATTGCTTATTACACCAACAACCTCTGCTTGTAGGTTATCATCACAGCCATCGATAATGGCTTGTAAATTACTGCCATTACCTGAAATCAATACTAAAACGCGACAACTCTGGGGCATTACAGGATCTCCACTTGCTCTTCTTCGCCGTTACGCTTGGCAATATTTCCGATTAGCCAAGCCTTTTCGCCTTCTGCTGTTAGCAATGCTAAGGCCGAATCGACTTTGTCTGCTGGTAGGGCGATAACCATACCAACGCCGCAGTTGAAGGTGCGGTACATTTCAAATTCAGAAATGTTGCCGTTTTCCATCAACCAATTAAAAATGACTGGCCACTGCCATGAGTCACTATTTACCACTGCTTTACAGTCTTCAGGTAATACGCGTGGGATATTTTCCCAGAATCCGCCACCTGTAATGTGCGACATTGCATGAACGTCATGTTGTTCAAGCAACTTAAGCAATGATTTTACATAAATCTTTGTAGGCTCTAATAAATGGTCAATCAAAGGTTTACCGGCAAGCTCTTGCTCTGGATCGGCTTTACTGACTTCTAATACCTTACGGATTAGTGAAAAACCATTTGAATGAGGACCGCTTGAGGCTAGTGCGATAAGCGCGTCTTCCGCTTGTACTTTAGTACCATCAATGATGTCAGCTTTTTCGACAACACCAACGCAGAAACCTGCTAGGTCGTAGTCATCGCCTTCATACATGCCTGGCATTTCAGCTGTTTCGCCGCCAATTAATGCACAGCCTGATTGCACACAACCTTCTGCAATACCTTTAACTACAGCGGTAGCAACTTCAACATCAAGTTTGCCAGTTGCATAGTAATCAAGGAAGAAAAGCGGCTCTGCACCTGAAACGATTAAATCGTTTGAGCACATGGCAACGAGGTCAACACCGACGTTATCGTGCTTCTTATAGTCGATAGCAAGACGTAATTTAGTGCCAACGCCATCAGTACCAGAAACCAGTACTGGATGCTTATACTTAGTTGGTAGCTCACAAAGTGCACCAAAACCACCTAAGTTGCCCATAACTTCTGGACGGCGGGTACGTTTTACTGCTGACTTGATGTTGTTAACTAGTGCATTTCCGGCATCAATATCAACGCCTGCATCTTTATAGCTTAGTGGGGTAGTAGGAGTGCTCACGGAGATCCTCTCGGGTACGGGTATCGATTATTATTGGATTTTACGCGGCGTTATTCTATCAGCTTGTGAGTAGCGTCGAAAGCTAAGTTTTTCAATAAACTTAGCGACAGAGCTCACGATTTAACGCCTTTTTGAAACTTTAAGTTTTCCTGTATGAACAAATCTACTAGAATCGTTTAAATTTACCGTGAAAAATACGTTAGAAAATCAGGAGAACAACATGAAAGTCGTTGAAGTTAAGCATCCTTTAGTCCGTCATAAAATTGGATTAATGCGCGAAGGTGATATTAGCACTAAGCGTTTTCGCGAATTAGCGGCAGAAGTAGGCAGTCTTCTAACATATGAAGCAACGGCTGATTTTGAAACTGAGAAAGTAACGATTGATGGTTGGAATGGTCCTGTTGAGATTGAGCAGATCAAAGGTAAAAAGGTAACTGTAGTGCCTATTTTACGTGCTGGTCTTGGCATGATGGATGGTGTGTTAGAGCACGTACCAAGTGCGCGTATTTCTGTTGTTGGTATTTACCGCGATGAAGAGACCTTAGAGCCTGTTCCTTATTTTGAAAAGCTGGCTAGTGATATGCCGTCACGTATTGCGTTGGTAGTTGATCCAATGCTGGCAACGGGTGGCTCGATGATTTCGACTATCGATTTGTTGAAAGAGCGCGGTTGTACTGCGATTAAAGCTCTTGTACTTGTAGCGGCTCCAGAAGGCGTAGCTGCGTTAGAAAAAGCGCATCCAGATATTGAACTTTATACTGCGTCTATCGATGATTGCCTAAATGAACAAGGCTATATTTTGCCAGGTCTTGGTGATGCGGGTGATAAGATTTTTGGCACTAAATAACCTTTAGTCAGAATCTATTGTAAAAAAGGAGCCAAATGGCTCCTTTTTTGTTTTCATCTTTCCTAGAACCTAGAACCTAGAACCTAGAACCTAGAACCTAGAACCTAGAACCTGCTATTAATCTAGTCAAAAGTCTGCTCTAAGCCTAAAGCACCATCGCCGCACCCCAGCCAAATACTAACAGCGGAATGTTGTAATGAATAAAGGTAGGAATAACGCTGTCTTTCATATGGTCGTGCTGGCCATCAGCATTAAGACCCGCAGTTGGGCCCAACGTGGATTCAGAAGCTGGTGAGCCAGCATCACCGAGTGCTGCCGCTGTACCGACTAAGGCAATGGTTGCTTCAACAGAGAAGCCAAAACTCATCGCCAACGGCACATAGATTGCGGCGATAATTGGGATAGTTGAAAATGATGAACCTATCCCCATGGTGATAAGTAAGCCAACGAGCAGCATTAAGAAGGCAGCCAACGCCTTATTATCACCAATAGCGGTATTCATTATCTCAACCAAGCTACCAACGTCACCCGTTCCTTTAATCACAGCTGCAAAACCAGCGGCAGAAATCATAATAAATCCAATGTTAGCCATCATGCGCACGCCTTGATTGAAGATATCTTGATCGGCTACATGCTTAAGTGCACCGGAAAAACTGAATACAATAAAGCCGACTAGCGCACCAAAGATCATCGAGTTGGTATATAGCTGCACAACTAAGGTCGCCACAACGGCGACAACGGCAATAGCAATATTGCGAGGGTTTAGGCCCTCTTCGGGTTCGGCTGCTAAAATTTGCTCTTCTTGATATTCTCGGGGCTTACGGTAGCTTATAAAGACAGCCACCAATAAACCAAACACCATGCCAAGTGCCGGAATAATCATCGCTGGAGCCACTTGTTCTCGGACCGCATTTAGATTATTGCTATTTAGGTTTGTTAGCAAAATGTCGTAAAGAAAGATGCCGCCAAACCCAACCGGTAACACCATGTAGGTTGTGACTAAACCGAAGGTGAGCACACAGGCCACTAAACGGCGATCCATTTTTAGTTTAGACATCACATGTAGTAACGGCGGGATTAAAATAGGAATAAAGGCAATGTGTATTGGCAAAATATTCTGTGAGGCGATAGCCATTGATAAAATGGTTAATAGTAAAACCCAACGAACGCGATTGTTGTTAGTACTATTTTGCTCTTTGCCTAATAAAGTAATGACCTTATTTGAAATTAATGTTGTAAGACCTGAATGCGACAAGGCAACGGCAAAAGCACCGAGAAGAGCATAGCTTAAGGCTATTTGCGCACCGCCACCAAGACCCGTATTAAAAGCGGCAACTGTTTGATGAAGATCCATGCCGCCTACAAGTCCAGCAACGAGTGCAGAGATAGTAAGTGCAATGACGATATTTACTCTAGCTAAGCTGAGCCCTAACATTAGGCATACAGCGATGACAACAGCATTCATAATATGATTAATCTATTTCTTATATTTGAAGTTGCGACCATTTTTGCCTGTTAAGCTGCAAGATGTCCAGTATCTAAGCTGGATATCTTGAATTCAAACACAGTTGTGAATTAGCTGTAGCTTAATATGCAAACAAAGTGTGAATATTAGTACGAAAAACAGGGTTATTCTGACGGGATAGTATTCAGTTAACAGAATAATCATTTAAAAAAGTGATATTGCTCTCAAATAGCTTGTATGCAACAAAACACTGCCTATAATGCCCTTAGATTTTAACGAAAAGCGTGTTTAGCAATCCATAGATGGAGAAATAAAATGAGCGTATTAGTTGGCCGTGCGGCCCCTGATTTTACTGCTGCTGCGGTACTAGGTAATGGTGAAATTGTTGATACCTTTAACCTATCTGAAGCAATTAAAGGAAAGACAGCCGTAGTATTCTTCTACCCACTAGACTTCACTTTCGTGTGCCCGTCAGAGCTAATTGCTTTTGATCACCGCATGGATGAGTTCAAGAAGCGTGGCGTTGAAGTTATCGGCGTTTCAATCGATTCTCAGTTCACTCATAACGCATGGCGTAACACGCCAGTAGACAAGGGCGGCATTGGCCAAGTTCAATACACGCTAGTTGCTGACGTTAAGCATGAGATCTGTAAAGCATACGATGTTGAGCATCCAGAAGCGGGTGTTGCATTCCGTGGTTCTTTCCTAATCGACAAAGAAGGTCAAGTTCGCCACCAAGTGGTTAACGATCTTCCGCTAGGTCGTAACGTTGACGAAATGATCCGTATGATTGATGCACTACATTTCCACGAAGAACATGGCGATGTATGTCCAGCGGGTTGGGAAAAAGGTGACAAAGGTATGGACGCAAGCCCAGCAGGCGTTGCTTCTTACCTAACTGATAATGCTGACTCACTATAATTTCTAACGAAATTGTAAGCAGTTAAGTAGTAGACAAAAGCTGCGTTTATCGCAGCTTTTTTGTTTTTATAGCGTGCTGATATTTATGATCGCAAGTTAACGAGTGATTGATATCAATAAAATAGCGCATAAAAAAAGGCGAACAGAATTATTCTGTTCGCCTTTTTTATTGTGCAGCTTCAGACAATTATCAATCGCCTGATGATATTGGTTCTTTGGAGCTTAAGACTCAATCACGTCCTCTGATCCCGCGTTATCTGCTTCATCAGCAATAAAAGGCCAGCCACCCAGTGCTTTCCAGCGGTTTACGATGAAGCAAAATAGCTCAGCTGTACGCTCGGTATCATAAAGTGCTGAGTGCGCTTCTTTATTGTCAAAAGGAATACCGGCCATACTGCATGCCTTTGCAAGCACGGTATGCCCAATTGCCAAACCCGCAAGTGTTGCGGTATCAAACGTGGCAAATGGATGGAATGGTGTACGTTTAAGGCCATTACGCTCAATGGCTTGGGTCACAAAGCCATGATCGAAGGCGGCGTTGTGCGCAACGATAATAGTGCGATGGCAGCCCGCCGCTTTTTGTGCTTTTTTAACTTCTTTAAAAATCTCTAAAAATGCTTCCTTTTCGCTAACAGCGCCACGAAGAGGATTAGTTGGATCGATTCCGGTAAAGGCTAGCGCTTCAGGCTCAAGGTTTGCGCCTTCAAATGGCTCAATATGGAAGTGCAGTGTCTTATCTAGACCCAATATACCTTCTTCGTCCATTTTGAGCATACTGACAGCGATTTCTAATAGCGCGTCAGTTTTTGCGTTAAAACCTGCGGTTTCAACATCAATGACCACTGGGAAATACCCTCGAAAGCGTTTTTTCAATAAATTATGGTCGAAAGTGTCAGTCATTAAAATTTTCCAAAAATGTGCAAGCGGCTATTATGCGGCAACTGATAATCACTGTCATGTGCGTTTGCCTGTTTTATAGGCTAAAGGAAAATAAATCTTTGCCGATACAGAGTAGTGATACGAATTTAGAGAGTGAATTTATGCGGCTTGGGTTAATTTTAGCATCATTATTGTTACTGCCTTCTGTTGCAAATGCAGATTTGAGGCAATATGTGGCTTCATTAGAAGAGTCGCAGTGGCGTTTGAGCGGCAATAATCCAGTGATGTGTCGCCTAGAACATGATATCCCTGCTTATGGTAAAGCGGTATTCACCAGTTATGCGGGTAAAGATCATAACTTGAATTTTAGCCTAGATATGTGGGTTAAACCGGATCAGGTGACTCAAGCTAAATTAATGAGCATGGCTCCCGCTTGGCGTCCTGGCGTGTTGTCTAAAGAGATCACCGAACTGACTTATCAAAAGTACTTTAGCGGTGAAGTGCCACGTAATGCTGCGTGGTCTATGCTGGCTGAACTAGAAAGTGGTATGCAGCCAACATTTTATTATGCCGATTGGTATAACGAGTCGAACAAAATAGCGGTAGGGCTATCGGCGGTGAACTTCAGACGTCAGTACTCAGAGTTTAAATCTTGTTTATCTTCTTTATTACCTTATTCATTTGAAGATATCGCGTTCACGGTATTAACCTATGAAGCTGGTGGAACCGAACTGACACGTTATGCCAAGTCGCAGATCGCAAGAGTGCAAGAATATTTAGCCTACGATCAGAACGTCGATTTAGTGTTGATCGATGCTTACACTGATAGTTATGGTGGTCGCAGTACTAACCAAAGAGTGTCTGAACAGCGTGCTGATTCGGTGAAGGAATTTTTTGTGGCTAGTGGTATTGGTCAAAGCCGAATACACACAGTTGGCCATGGTGAAAGAAGACATGTCACATCGAATCAAACGATTGATGAACGCTCTCGTAACCGCCGAGTTGTGATTAGGATAAGTAAACCGCTGTAACCGAACTTAGATATTCGAACTTAGATAGTTAAAGAGCCTAGCTTAATTGCTGGGCTTTTTTATGTGAAAAACTTAAGGATATTTGTGGCTATGCTCAGATTGCAGATAAAAAAAAGCCCGCTTACATAGTAAGCAGGCCGCAAAAATAAATCATTGCAATCAACAAATTGAAGGAAGGAAGTCAAGCATAAGAACCAGGGATATAACTTTCGTGGATAACCACAAAAGTTTAAGAGTTCTTGTTTTCGAATCTGCTAGGCAGACACTTCCTGAAAACGAGACGAATTATAGGGCTAGACCGCGATGCTGACAAACTAGAATAATTAGACGCACTCATTAGATTTACTAATGACAAGAGTGTGTTTCATTGCTGCTTAAGGGTACGTATGGCGGTGGTATTGAGGCTTTGGTCACATTTTTCTTTAAATTTCGCATAATATTTAATTAATCCATGTTGCAACTTTATTAACAGTTGCAGCGGGGTAACGCTAGCTGTAATCGCTAAACAAACTTTGCGATGTATTTTTTTAGTTTGTATAGTGCCCAGTGAAAAGGTCATTAAGATGATATAGATAAATTTAATTAGATAAAGCTTAACGACAATAACAAAAGTCTCATTATAAAAGAGTCAGTTAACCAGGGATAAATAATGCGAATTCATTCGATACTAACTAAAAAGCACTTGTTAGCTATAAGCTTAGGCATAGCTGTAGTGGGTTGCCAGTCACAACCTTCACAAGACAATACAACAAATACCATTGCGGCAAGTCAAGACAGTGTCGTTGAAACGATACATGGCGTTCAGGTTGCTGACCCTTATCGCTATTTAGAAGTTGAATCAGATAAAACTAAAAAGTGGGTGAGTGAACAGCAGAAGGCGGGTCATGAATATCTCGCTAATATCGAAAATAAACAGGCAATTGTTGATCGTATTACCGAACTTTGGAATTTTGAAAAGATTTCAGCACCGTTTGAAAAGGGTGATAACACATTTTATTACCGTAATGATGGACTACAAGCGCAGTCGGTTCTGTATGTAACAGACGCCGCAGGTAAGTCTAAGGTTGCTCTCGATCCAAACGGTTTCTCTGATGACGGTACTATTGCCTTGTCTGGTGTGTCGGTAAGTGACGATGGTAAAACATTAGCTTACGGCATATCAAAGTCGGGGTCTGATTGGCAGGCATGGCACTTTGTTGACGTTGCCACAGGAAAGAAACTTACAGATGAACTTGATTGGATAAAGTTCTCAAGTGCGGTATGGGATCACGATAACAGCGGAGTTTATTACGCTCGTTATGATGCGCCAGAAGGCGGCAATGCACTGGCTGATGTGAATTTTAATCAAAAAGTGTACCTTCATAAGATAGGCACACCGCAAAGTGCAGATACTTTAGTGTATGAAAGACCTCAGAACAAAGATTGGGGTTTTGGCATTGAGGTGTCTGAGAAGGGCGATTACTTATTACTGTATATCTCGCAAGGTACAGATAGCCGCAATCGCTTTTTCTACAAGTCGCTAAAAGACCCTCAAGCGAAAGTTATAGAGCTTATTCCTGACTTAGAGGCTGAATATAGCTTTATCGGTAACGATAACTCAGTGTTCTATTTCAAAACCGATTACAATGCACCAAACGGCAAAGTGATTGCCATCGATGTGAATAATCGTGCTAAAGAAAATTGGAAGACGATTATTCCTGAGTTTAGCGACCCTATCAGTAACATTGCGATTATTAATGACCACATGGTGGTGAGCTACCTGCATGACGTGTTGGGTAAATTGACGATTTACAGCATGAATGGTGATAAGCGCCAAGATGTCATGTTACCGGGTAAAGGTAAGATTGCAGGCCCTTACGGCAAACGGAGTAAAGATTACTTCTATTATGTTTTTAATAGCTACACTCAGCCACAAACCACCTATAAGTTCGATTTTAACACTGGTGAGTCGACGGTTTACTCTAAGCCTCAAGTTTCATTTTCCCCAAGTGATTACACCTCAGAGCAGGTTTTTTATACCAGTAAAGACGGTACTAAAGTGCCGATGATGATCTCGTATAAGAAAGGGTTAAACAAAGATGGCCAGAACCCAACTCTACTGTATGCCTATGGTGGCTTTGCTATCTCACTGACGCCGCGCTTTAGTCCGGCCAATATCGCTTGGATGGATATGGGGGGAGTCTATGCGGTGCCAAACCTTCGTGGCGGTGCAGAGTACGGTGAAAGCTGGCATCAAGCAGGCATGTTCGATAAAAAGCAAAATGTATTTGATGACTACTATGCTGCCGCTGAGTACTTGATTGACCAAAATTATACTAACTCATCGAAGTTAGGTGCCTATGGTCGCAGTAACGGTGGTTTATTAATGGGGGCAACGTTAACGCAGCGCCCAGAGCTATTTGCTGCCGTACTGCCCGCTGTTGGCGTACTCGATATGCTGCGCTTCCAAAAGTTCACCATTGGTTGGGCGTGGACCAGTGAATACGGTAGTGCCGATAATGCAGAGCAGTTCCCAGCACTTTATGCTTATTCGCCATATCACAACCTTAAAGAGCAAGCGTACCCTGCAACTATGGTGATGACTGCGGATCATGACGATCGGGTGGTACCATTACATAGCTTTAAGTTTGGCGCCTTGATGCAAGAGAAGCAGCAGGGCGATGCGCCTGTGATTATGCGTATCGAGTCAAAGGCTGGACACGGTGCGGGTAAGCCAACTTCGATGAAGATCGATGAGTTCGCCGATATCTACAGTTTCCTTTGGCAAAACTTCGGCCTTCAAGTTCCGGCTAAAATAGGTAAATAGGTCTTTTAAACCATTCTAAAGGAAGCTTAGGCTTCCTTTTTTTATGCCCGAGTAGCGTGCTTCCTATCGCGCGTACTGCGTACTTGGGTGCTTATGCAACAATCATTTAAGATGATTAACAAAATTTTATGAAGATGGGCATGGCATATCACATATCGCGATTCACAATTGCATACTGGCTAGGTATAGTAGGCCTCTATTTTATCTCATCGATTGGCGATTACCGTTTATGTTTCGTTGGCCTATTTCGGTTTATTATGAAGACACTGACGCTGGTGGTGTTGTTTACCATTCAAATTACCTTAAGTTTTTTGAACGGGCTCGCACCGAATGGTTACGTGCTATGGGAGTGAGTCAAACCGCTCTTTTGGCGGATGACATCGCGTTTATCGTTAAACGTGCTGCATTAGACTTTTGTAAAGCCGCTCGTTTTGAACAGAACCTTATTGTAGAAACCAAGGTCATACAACTAAAGAAAGTATCAATGGTATTTGAACAACGCTTAATCGATGAGCAAGGTGTAGTGTATTGCGAAGCCGAGATCCTCGTTGCTTGCATAGCGCTATCACGTATGAGACCTCAAGCTATTCCCCAAAATATTGCGCAGGAGTTTAAAGTTGGAAGCTGATATTTCGTTTATTGGATTATTTTTACAAGCAAGTTTACTGGTAAAATTTGTTATGTTGACTTTGCTTAGTCTATCTATTGCCTCATGGGCGGTCATTATTCAGCGCCGTAAGCTGCTTAACGCGGCAAAAAACGACGCATTAAGATTTGAAGATAAGTTCTGGTCAGGTGTCGATTTAAATAAGCTTTATCAAGAGTTATCGGCAAGACAAGACAGTAACACAGGTCTTGAAGCACTGTTTGTGACAGGTTTTAAAGAATATGCTCGCTTAAATAAGTTAAATGGCCGTGTACCCGAAGCTGTGATGGACGGTAGCTATCGTGCGATGCGTGTATCGTTATCGCGCGAACTAGAAAAACTCGAAACCCACTTACCTTTATTGGCAACCATAGGTTCAACCAGTCCTTATATTGGTCTATTCGGTACGGTTTGGGGGATCATGAACTCCTTTATCGCCTTAGGTGCGGTAGAGAATGCCACCCTTGCCATGGTCGCGCCAGGTATTGCTGAGGCCTTGATCGCCACCGCTATGGGTCTATTTGCAGCTATTCCAGCCGTTATTGCTTATAACCGCTTTTCTACGCAAGTTGAAAAGATTGAAATGTCTTATGCCAACTTTATGGAAGAATTCTCAAGTATTTTGCATCGCCAAGCATACAGCGAGAAGGAACAGGCATAATGCATCAAGGCTACCAAAGGAAGCGCCGTCGTCCGGTCGCTGAAATTAACGTGGTGCCCTATATCGATGTGATGTTGGTACTGCTGATTATCTTTATGGTTACAGCGCCGATTGTTACCCAAGGGGTGAAAGTTGATTTGCCTCAAGGGCAAGCGGAATCTTTACCCGCTGACAGTAAACCACCTGTTGTGGCGTCTATTGATGCCATGGGCGAGTATTACTTAGATGTGGGTAGTTCTAGTACTAAAGAGGTTCTAGATTTAGATGAAGTAGCGGTGCGTGTCGGCGCGATTATTCAGTTGGAGCCTGAGCGCCCTGTTGTAGTGAAAGCCGATCGCTCGATCCCTTATGAAAAAGTGATTCAACTAATGGTGACGCTACAAGGTGCCGGTGTGCCGTCAGTGGGCTTAATGACTGATTCGCCGGAGGATAAATAAGTGGCGGCTAAATCAGATTTAACCCTGCCAGTTGCTATTTCAGCTGGAATTCATATTGGCGTGATAATTATTCTTATCTTAGGCGTAGACTTTTCAGAAAAGCCTAAACCGCAGCCGCAAGCAAGTGCGCCCGCTATGCAGGCTGTGGTCGTTGATCAAAAAAGGGTCGCGCAGCACGTTGAAAGGCTTAAAGCGGATAAACGCGAAGCCGAACGTAAAGAAAAAGCCCGTCAAGATGATGCGGATAGACGAGTACGTGAAGCGCGTAAAGAGCGCGAACGCGAGCAAGCTCAAATTAAAAAGTTAGAAAAAGAGCGTAAGCAAAAAGAGATTGAAACAAAGAACGCTTCTGACGCAGCGAAAGCGGCGCAGTTAAAGCAAAAGCAAGAAAAAGAGAAAGCGGCAATAGCAGAAGCAGATCGTAAGCAGAAAGACAAAGAACGTAAAGCCTCTGAAGAAGCAGCAAAAAAAGCGGCCGATAAACGTAGAGCGGAAGAAGCAGCAGCTAAGAAAGCGGAAGATGAGCGCAAACGTAAAGCTGAAGCCGAGCGTAAGCGCAAAGCGGAAGAGCAAGCTAGGCGCGAGCAAGAGCAGATGATGCAAGATGCATTGGCTGCCGAGCAAGCGGCACTTTCTCAGACTCGTAATAAGCAGGTGATGACCGAAGTACAGCGGTATACCTCTATGATTAGAGCAACAATCCAGCGCAACTTAGTGGTTGATGAATCAATGCGGGGCAAGAGTTGTCGAGTATTTATTCGCTTAGCTAATGATGGTTTTGTGACAGCAAGTCAAACTCTCGATGGTGATAACGTGGTTTGCCGTGCGACTAAAGCTGCTATTAATAAGGCCGGCAGGTTACCAGTATCGAGTGAGCCTGACGTGTATAACAAGCTGAAAGAAATTAATTTAACAGTTCAACCTGAGTTTGATTAAAGGAACCGTATGAAAATTTTTGCTAAATGGGTGCTAGCGAGCATGCTTGTTTGCAGTATGCCAGTAAAGGCAGCCCTAGATATTGTCATCACTGAAGGGATCGACGCGGCGAGACCTATCGCGGTTATACCTTTTGTTTGGCAAGGCACTGGGCCGATGCCATCACAAATCTCTGATGTGGTGATGTCAGATTTGGCTCGCAGTGGCACGTTTAGTCCCGCAGATGAACTGAGCTTACCACAACGTGGCATTAGTACTTTGGCACAATTTAATGCCTCGGCTTGGATGGCGCAACCTGCAGAAGCAGTTGTTATGGGGTCGATTAAGCCCTATGGCGCTGATAAGTACTTAGTCAGCTTTGAGTTAATTGACTTAGTCAAAGCGCAGCTTCAGTCAGATTCTATCTCTAAGCAGGATTTAGTGATTGATAGTCGTGAAACCATTATTACCGCTGCGCAGTTTCGTCAATATGGTCACCGCATTAGCGATGTCGTTTATGAAAAGCTTACGGGTATTCGTGGTGCATTCTTAACGCGTATTGCTTATGTGGTCGTGAACCATGGCGAGAAATCACCCTATAAGTTGATGATTGCTGATTATGATGGTTATAACGAGCAAATGTTGCTTCGTTCTCCAGAGCCGTTAATGTCTCCTTCTTGGTCACCTGACGGTCAGCGTCTTGCTTACGTTAGTTTTGAAAACCGTAAAGCAGAGATCTATGTACAGAACATCTATACTCAGCAACGAACTAACGTCACTAGCTTTGATGGCATAAATGGCGCGCCGGTATTCTCACCTGATGGGAAAAAGCTCGCGGTAACGCTGTCTAAAGATGGTCAGCCAGAGGTTTACGTGGTTGATATCGACACTAAAGCTGTTAAGCGTGTGACTAATCATTATGCGATTGATACCGAGCCATCTTGGTTCCCAGATGGTAAGTCATTACTTATTACCTCTGAACGGGGCGGCCGTCCTCAGCTATATCGTGTTTATTTAGATTCAGGTAAGATTTCTCGTTTAACCTTTGAAGGTGAATGGAATTTAGGTGGTTCTATCTCTCCTGATGGACGCAGCATTATTTTTGTTAATCGCACCAATGGTAAATATAATATTGCCCGTATGGATCTTGAGACTCGCTTTATGCAAGTGTTAACCAGTACGCGATTAGATGAATCACCAAGCGTGGCGCCAAATGGCACCATGGTTATTTACGGAACAACATACCAAGGCAAACAAGTGTTAGCTGCGGTTTCTATGGATGGACGTTTTAAAGCAAGATTGCCCGTTGGGCAGGGTGAAGTTAAATCACCATCTTGGTCACCATTTCTCTAACTAAAAAGATTAAGGATTTAAAAAATGGATCTGAATAAGCTATTTAAAGCCATGTTAGTCGTACTTCCTATTATGGCTATCAGCGCATGTAGCTCGACTTCTGAGTCTGAAACAGATGCAACGAGTTCAACTGAGTCATCTTCATCAAGTGAATATGCAAACGGTGTAGAAACAGGTGGCGTAGCCCCTGTATTGACTCCTGAAGAGCAGCAACGCCTTAAATATCAAGAGTTGAGAAAAGAACACATTATCTATTTTGATTTTGACCGTAGCTCAGTTTCTCAACAGTTTGCCGAAGTGATTCAAGCTCATGGCGATTATCTTGTTGAACATCCAAACGTACGTGTGATGATTGAAGGTCATGCTGATGAGCGTGGTACGCCTGAATATAATATCGCACTTGGTGAGCGTCGTGCTAAAGCGGTAGCTAAATACTTACAAAGTATGGGTGTACAGCCTAGCCAAATGAGTATAGTGAGTTACGGTGAAGAAAAGCCTATGGATTTCTCACGTAGTGACGAAGGTTTTGCTAAAAACCGTCGCGCTGTACTAGTTTATTAATATTACAGGTAAAAGGTTTACCTTATGAAGCACGCTGTTTTATCTGCGGCAATTATCCTAGTAGCGGGTTCTGCGTATGCAGCACCTGCTCCAGTTGAGGATATTGCTGGTGGCTCTACTGATGACAGAGTCGCTCGCCTTGAGCGAGTAATTAAAGCTAAGCAACAAAGTGAATTCCAAATGCAGCAGCGTTTAGATACTTTGCAGCAAGAAGTATTAGATCTACGTGGTCTGAGTGAGCAGCAGTCTTATCAAATTGAACAGATGCTACAAAGACAGCGTCAGTTATATGAAGATATTGCCAACATTTCTTCAAAACCTGCTGTAGCTGTTGTTGCAAATACTTCGGGTTCTGCTCCAGCAGGAACTTCAAGTCTTGGCGAAACCGCTAGCTATGAGCAAGCGGTTAATTTGGTATTGAAAGAGAAAAAGTATGATGCTGCTATCCCTGCATTTGCTAAGTTTATTGAAAATTACCCAAATTCAAGTTATGCGCCAAATGCGAATTATTGGTTAGGCCAACTTCTTTATAATAAGAGTGAGTTTGTTGGTGCAGCCAAAGCGTTTACGACAGTTGTAGAAAAATACAAAGATTCTGGTAAGCGCGGTGAAAGTTTAGTGAAGCTGGGAATGATTGCAGAAAAAACTGGCGATAAGGTAAAAGCAAAGGCTTATTACCAAAAAGTTACTAAGGAATATGCTAATAGCGCAGCGGCAAGAATTGCATTGCAGCAACTTTCATCACTTTGATGCTGATTTATTCAGAAAACAAACTCTTAGATTGTTTTTCAGGCAAACAAAGGAAAATGGGAAGATTGCACTTGCATGCGAAGATGAAAAAGGTATTATAGGCGCCCTCAGAGCGACACAGTCGTTTGAGGGCATCTTAAACCGAGTAAGTTAGTTATCTAGCTGACAAGGTCAAGATGTTAGTAATGCTAGAGGGGCTGTTAGCTCAGTCGGTAGAGCAGTTGGCTTTTAACCAATTGGTCGAAGGTTCGAATCCTTCACAGCCCACCA